>NZ_PJBM01000155.1:0-12995 GCF_002836075.1 Shewanella sp. GutDb-MelDb
ATTTTCTGAAGCGTTGATAAGGTTTGTCGAGAGTGCAAAGGCTATCGCCGTGCAAGATGACGGAGTTAATGCCATACAAATTGAGGACAACGACTTCAGGCAATAACGTCATGCCACTACGTTTTGCAAATGTACTGCCAATTAAAAAATCTCGATTGCCGTGAATAAAGTAAACGGGGAGTTTTTGTGTCGCTAATTTGATTGCATCAGCAAGTTGATTTGCAAATGGTTCAGCAATATCATCGCCCACCCAGACTTCAAACAGATCACCCAGGATATATAAAGCTTCGGCATCGGCAAGTTGAGTCTCTAAGAAGGTGAGAAAAGCTTGGGTAATATCGGGGCGATCTGCACTTAAGTGCAAATCGCCCACAAATAATGTACGCATCGAGTTAATCTTACTCTTCGATAGTCACTTTTTCGATGATAACTGCTTCAAGCGGGACATCTTGATGCATACCACGGTTGCCAGTGCTTACCGCTTTGATCTTATTTACCACGTCCATACCTTCAGATACTTCGGCAAATACACAGTAACCCCAACCTTGAGCTGACTCAGACTTAAAATCTAAGAAAGTGTTGTCGTTGATGTTGATGAAAAACTGAGCGGTTGCTGAGTGTGGATCTGAAGTACGTGCCATAGCAAGCGTACCGACTTTGTTCGAAAGGCCATTGTTTGCTTCATTTTCAATGGTCTCACCGCAAGGCTTCTGCTCCATATCTTCGCTAAAACCGCCACCTTGGACCATAAATCCGTCGATAACACGGTGAAAAACAGTCCCGTCGTAAAAGCCTTCTTTTACATACTTGACGAAGTTAGCTGCTGTTTTAGGTGCGTTTTCGGTATCTAAAGAAACCTTGATGTCGCCATGGTTGGTATGAAGTGTGATCATAATATTAACTCTCGCAATTTAACACATTGTAAATAATGGCTGGATTCTAACGTAATTGTGCGGTTGCATAAAGCGTTCAGTGAGATGACTATTTAAAAAGTGCGAACAAGACTTAGCTTAATTAATCATTTGGCAAACGTAACCGAAGTATTTCGCATTCGTGTCAATAGTGGATGCCTTCGTAATGTAATCTAGACGATATTAAGAGCATCTGTTCATTTTTGCGTACTTGGTGTGGGAAAACTGCTTGGAACCGCGAGTTTTGCAATGGTAGACTGGACAACTTATTTCCAAATATAGCCGTTGAAGAGAATAATCAATGTTGAAGCTTTACAATACTCTTACCCGCCAAAAAGAACAGTTTGTACCGATACAGCCAGGAAAAATAGGCATGTATGTGTGTGGGGTGACCATTTATGATTTATGTCATATTGGTCATGGACGTACCTTTGTTTCGTTTGACATGATTGTTAGGTACTTGAGATACAGTGGCTATGATGTGAATTTTCAACGCAATATTACCGACGTTGATGACAAAATTATCAAGCGCGCCAATGAAAACAATGAAAGCTGTGACTCATTGACTGAGCGTCTTATCGGTGAAATGCATCGAGATTTCGACTCACTCAATATGGCGCGTCCAGATTTTGAACCTCGCGCGACATTGCACATGCCAGAAATCATCACTATGGTTGAAAAACTAATAGCCCGTGAGCATGCCTATGTTGCGTCAAATGGTGATGTACTATTTAGTGTGTCTTCTTTCCCTGAGTATGGGCGCTTGTCTGGGCAAAACTTAGAACAGTTACAGGCTGGTGCGCGGGTTGAAATCGAAGATGCTAAGCGCGATCCAATGGATTTTGTATTGTGGAAGATGTCTAAACCGGGTGAGCCTACTTGGGACTCTCCTTGGGGGCCGGGTCGTCCTGGCTGGCATATTGAATGTTCAGCAATGAACAGCAAACATTTGGGTGACCATTTTGATATTCATGGTGGTGGCTCTGATCTGCAGTTTCCACATCATGAAAATGAGATCGCTCAGTCTTGCTGCGCACACGATACACCGTATGTAAACTACTGGATGCATACGGGTATGGTGATGGTCGATAAAGAGAAGATGTCCAAATCCTTAAATAACTTTTTCACCATCCGTGATGTATTAAATCACTATGATGCGGCAACAGTGCGTTACTTCTTATTATCGGGTCATTATCGTAGCCAGCTAAACTATTCAGAAGATAACCTTAAACAAGCTAAATCGGGATTAGAGCGGATCTACACCGCGCTTAAAGACTTAGATTTAACGCTAGAAGCTGCGGCGGCAGAACAGTTTGTGGCTCAGTTTAAGCGTGCAATGGATGATGACTTTAATACACCAGAAGCGTATTCAGTATTGTTTGAAATGGTGCGAGAGATCAATCGCCTTAAATTAACTGATATGGCTCAGGCATCGGCGTTAGGTGTTGCGTTAAAGCAGCTTGCGGATGTATTGGGTATTCTTTCGCAAGATGTCGACACTTTCTTTAAAGGTGAGGGCTCTGATGATGAAGTTGCTGAGATTGAAGCACTCATTGTTGAGCGTAACCGTGCACGAACAGAGAAAGACTGGGGCGCTGCGGACATTGCACGCGATGGGCTCAATGCGTTAGGTGTTATTCTAGAAGATGGGCCCGAAGGTACGACTTGGCGCAAAAAGTAAAACGATTACGTTGAATTAAAAAAGCCTGCAATTAGCAGGCTTTTTTGTGTCTGGAACACTTATGCCACATCCCATGGATGGGGAAATGTGGTATTTATGTTTGTAACCTTTATTTCTCTAGAGGCTCATCGTGATATCGCTCGCAAGCGTATAACGTGTTCTCAAGTAAGCTGGCAATGGTCATTGGGCCTACACCACCGGGTACTGGCGTGATAAAGCTAGCATTTTCAGAGGCTTTTTCAAATTGCACATCACCAATAAGTTTGCCATTTTCTAAGCGGTTAATACCGACATCAATAACAATGGCACCTGGCTTGATCCATTCACCGGGAATAAACCCTGGCTTACCGACGGCCACGACAACTAAATCAGCCTGTCTTACTTTCTGTTCTAAATTACGGGTAAAGCGATGACATGTTGTTGTCGTGCAACCCGCAAGCAGTAACTCGAGAGTCATTGGGCGACCAACGATATTCGATGCGCCAACAACGACGGCGTCTAGACCATAAGTATCGACACCCGTCGACTGAATGAGCGTCATAATGCCCATTGGCGTGCATGAACGTAGCACTGGAATACGTTGAGCGAGTCTGCCTACATTGTAGGGATGGAAACCATCGACATCTTTATCTGGACGAATACGTTCAATGACTTTTGATTCTTCAATATGCTCTGGTAGCGGTAGTTGCACCAAAATACCGTCAATAGTGGGGTCATCATTACATTCATCAATAAGTGATAACAACACTTCTTCAGGCGTTGTACTGTCTAAATCGTATGAGCGAGACATAAAGCCAAGCTCTTCACAGGCTCTGCGTTTACTCGCCACATAAACTTGTGAAGCAGGATCTGCCCCAACAAGTATCACGGCTAAACCAGGCACTCTTAGACCAGCCTCTTTACGGGCGGTTACTTTGTCTTTGAGTTTAGTTCGAATGGTTTGAGCGATAGCTTTTCCATCGATTTTTTGAGCGGTCATGGGGCTAGGTGTCCTTTATACGGCGCGATAATGGAAAACGGCGTCATTTTAACAGGACATATGATAGGTGTCATTGATTTAGACCGCTAACAAACAATTCTTAAATACGGATAATGAGTACAAGGTAAAGTTGTAGAAAGTATCCATTTTGTCGGAGGGCGAGTGCTGCTATAAATAATGCAAATACAGGTATAAGTAGGATAAATTGCCATTTTGGCGGCAAGAGACAACGGTTACATTTTTTATGCTGACAATATTGATCAATAAATGGATTTCATGAGCGGAGCCGCTATATTAAATGGTCTGCTATATTGACGGTATCTTGCGCATATTGCTGGCGATAGCAGCAAAGAACGATATCGTAGCGTGTTAAATAAGCAGCCGAACGCTTTTTTAAAGAAAGTCGTTGACGGCCTTTAGACTAGGAGATAATATGCGCTCCGTTCTCAACGAGATAGTTCGTTTAGAGCAGAAGCAGAAAATATTTCCCAATACTATATTTTCGTTATGTTTCAATTTCGGTGATTAGCGCAGCCCGGTAGCGCATCTGGTTTGGGACCAGAGGGTCAGAGGTTCGAATCCTCTATCACCGACCACATTTTAAAACTAACGTGAAACGTTAGTTGCCCAGTTCAGGAAATGAATTTAATTCATTGCCGAGCGCCCGTAGCTCAGTTGGATAGAGCACCCGCCTTCTAAGCGGGTGGCCGCAGGTTCGAATCCTGCCGGGCGCACCATTTTTGTGGTGATTGTAGCTCAGTTGGTAGAGCCCCGGATTGTGATTCCGGTTGTCGTGGGTTCGAGCCCCATCAGTCACCCCACTCTTTCTGTAAAGAAGTTGAAAAGCGACCCTAGGTCGCTTTTTTTACGCCTGTAAATCGTACTTTGAGGCTCGACTCCAGCGCATTCGATAGCTATAATGTCGCGTCTTGATAATTATCAACTAAGAGTGACCAGTGCCAAACATCAGTGTTTATGGGTATTTTGGTTAAATTTACGAGTCAAGAAACGAATACCTTAATAGTTGATTTTTCGACTATTGCAAAGGACGACAGACATATTTAGAGGTAAAAAAATGCAAGTTTCTGTAGAAACCACACAAGGTCTAGAGCGTCGCCTAACTATTTCGGTACCTGCTGAGCAGATCGAAAATACAGTTAAAGAAGCATTAAAAAGTGAAGCTAAGCGTGCTCGTATTGACGGTTTCCGTAAAGGAAAAGTACCGGTAAGCGTTATTAACAAGCGTTACGGTAAAGCTATTCGTCAAGACATCACTGGTGAAGTGATGCAGCGTAACTTTGTTGAAGCTATTATTGCTGAGAAGTTGAACCCAGCGGGTGCACCAACGTTTGCTCCTGGTGTTGCTGAAGGCGAAACCTTTGAGTTTGTTGCCACTTTTGAAATCTACCCAGAAGTAGAGCTTAAAGGTTTAGAGTCAATTGCTGTTGAGCAACCTAAAGCTGAAGTTACTGAAGCTGATGTTGACGCAATGATTGAAACGCTACGTAATCAACATGCTTCATTTGAAGTTGTTGAACGTGCAGCTGCTGAAGGTGACAAAACTAAATTCAACTTCGTTGGTTCAGTTGACGGTGAAGAGTTTGAAGGCGGTAAAGCTGAAGACTTCGAACTACAACTCGGTAGCGGCCGCATGATCCCAGGTTTTGAATCTGGTATCGAAGGTCATAAAGCCGGTGAAGAGTTCGAAATCGAAGTCACTTTCCCTGAAGATTACCACGCAGAGAACTTAAAAGGTAAAGCAGCTAAATTTGTTATTACCCTTACTGAAGTTCAAGGCGCTAACCTTCCTGAAGTGAATGACGAATTCGCAACACTATTTGGTGTTAATGAAGGCGGAATCGACGCGTTACGTGCTGAAATCAGCAAGAACATGGGTCGTGAGCTAGCGCAAGCGCTTAAAGCAAATGTTAAAGAACAGGTCCTTAACGGTCTTGTTGAACAAAATGCTTTGGATTTGCCAAAAGCATTGATCGAAGGCGAAGTAGAAGTATTGCGTAAGCAAGCTATGCAACGTTTTGGTGATCAAGCTGCGAGCATGCCTGAACTACCAGCTGACTTGTTCACTGAGCAAGCTGAACGTCGCGTTAAAGTAGGTTTACTACTTGGTGAAGTTATCAAGACTAGCGAACTTAAAGCTGAAGACGAACGTGTTCAAGGTCTAATAGCTTCAATGGCATCTGCATACGAAGATCCAAGTGAAGTTGTTGCTTACTACAATGGCAATGAAGAACTTATGCAGAACATGCGTAACGTTGCACTTGAAGAGCAAGCAGTAGAACAGTTACTAAAAACTGCAACTTTGACTGAAAAAGAAGTCAAATTTGAAGAATTTATGAACAAGGCAAGCGGTCGCGCGTAACCATCGCTTGACTTAAATGGCTATTAGCCATTTATAATGGCTCGTATGAGGTTCCTCATGCGGGCCATTTTTATTTAGGGATTATTAATAATGCAAAATGCACCAGAATCAGTTTTAAATGCACTCGTTCCTATGGTGGTTGAACAAACTGCTAAAGGTGAACGCTCATATGATATCTATTCTCGTCTTTTAAAAGAGCGTATCATTTTCTTAGTTGGCCCCGTAGAAGAGCACATGGCTAATCTGGTCGTTGCACAATTGCTGTTTTTGGAGTCAGAGAGCCCTGATAAAGATATCTTCCTTTATATTAACTCTCCAGGTGGTTCTGTAACGGCGGGTATGGCAATATATGACACTATGCAGTTCATTAAGCCAAACGTTAGCACTGTGTGTATTGGCCAAGCGGCAAGTATGGGCGCATTCTTGTTAGCTGGCGGAGCGGAGGGCAAGCGTTATTGTCTACCTAATTCGCGAGTGATGATCCACCAACCATTGGGTGGTTTCCAAGGCCAAGCGTCAGATATCGCTATTCATGCCAAAGAGATCTTGGGCATTAAGAATAAGCTAAACACTATGTTGGCAGAACATACAGGCCAGCCGCTAGAAATCATTGAGCGTGACACCGACCGTGACAACTTTATGAGTGCTGATGAAGCAACTGAGTATGGACTTGTCGATTCAGTGATGAATAAACGAGGCTGATTTTTGCTTTAGGCTGAGCTATGCTGAGTGATGAAGTAATATAAAAGAATTCTGCAGCTGATAGGCTGCAAACAGAGGTAAGGTAATGGGCGAAAACAAAGGTACCGGTGACGGCGGGAAGCTGCTGTACTGCTCTTTTTGTGGAAAGAGCCAGCATGAAGTGAGAAAACTTATTGCTGGACCTTCTGTATATGTTTGCGATGAGTGCGTAGAACTCTGCAATGACATCATTAGAGAAGAGATAAAAGAGATTTCTCCTAAGCAAGATCAAGACAAGTTGCCAACACCGCATGAATTAAGAGCGCATTTGGACGACTATGTTATTGGCCAAGATAAAGCTAAAAAGGTGTTATCTGTAGCGGTATATAACCATTATAAGCGCTTGAAAAATGCGAGCCCTAAAGATGGTGTCGAATTGGGTAAAAGTAATATTTTGCTGATTGGCCCTACAGGTAGTGGTAAAACGCTGTTAGCAGAAACACTTGCACGTTTCTTGGATGTGCCGTTCACGATGGCCGATGCAACGACGCTGACAGAAGCGGGTTATGTTGGTGAAGATGTCGAAAACATCATTCAAAAGTTACTACAGAAATGTGACTACGATGTAGAGAAGGCCCAACGTGGTATTGTCTATATTGATGAAATTGATAAAATCAGCCGTAAGTCTGACAACCCATCAATTACACGAGATGTATCAGGTGAAGGTGTTCAACAAGCTTTACTTAAGCTGATTGAAGGTACGGTTGCAGCGGTTCCACCACAAGGTGGTCGCAAGCATCCACAACAAGAGTTTTTGCAGGTAGATACCTCGAAGATTTTGTTTGTTTGTGGTGGCGCATTTTCAGGCTTAGAAAAAGTCATTGAACAACGCGCAAACGTGGGTTCAGGCATTGGTTTCGGTGCAAACGTAAAGGGAGACGCTGATAAAGCGACAATCTCTGATATGTTATTGCAAGTAGAGCCAGAAGATTTAGTTAAGTTTGGTCTTATTCCTGAATTTATTGGTCGACTTCCTGTTTTAGCGACCTTGTCTGAGCTTGATGATGCTGCACTTATTCAAATTCTTTCAGAACCTAAAAATGCGATAACAAAGCAGTTTGCGGCGTTATTTGAGATGGAAGGTGTTGAGCTAGAGTTTAGAGAAGATGCGCTTAAAGCGATTGCAATTAAGGCGCAGACTCGTAAAACGGGTGCGCGTGGATTGCGGTCTATCGTCGAAGGTATTTTACTCGATATCATGTATGACCTACCTTCAACAGATGATGTTGTGAAAGTGGTAGTCGATGAGTCTGTAGTAAAAGGTGAATCATCACCTATTCTTATCTACGAAAATAACGAAGCACAAACGGCTAGTGCAGAGTAAGACATCGTCTTAATTGCACTCGAGCATTAAAAAGGAGCCTTTATGGCTCCTTTTTTGTGCAGTTTATTAATTAATTGTTATTCGCCATTGAAACCTATCGAATCATCCCAATATACTCTTAAGTATTCATACAAAACGGAATCGAGCTATGACTCTAGAGCGTGATACGCGAATAGAACTACCCGTACTACCACTAAGAGATGTAGTGGTTTATCCTCATATGGTAATTCCGTTATTCGTAGGACGAGAAAAGTCCATTCGTTGCTTAGAAAAAGCGATGGAACAAGGTAAACAAATTATTCTAGTCGCCCAGCGTGATGCTGAGTTAGACGATCCTACCAGCGATGACATTTTCGATGTTGGTACAGTAGCCTCTATTTTACAACTGCTTAAGCTTCCTGACGGTACTGTTAAAGTCTTAGTTGAAGGCGGTCAGCGTGCGCGCATAGATAATTATTCTGAGCAGGACGAGATATTCCAAGCGACCGCACACTACCTTGAATCTGAGCCATTAACAGATAAAGAGGAAGAAGTCTTAATTCGCTCGGCTGTGGGGCAGTTTGAAGGCTACATCAAGCTGAATAAAAAAATTCCACCAGAAGTGCTAACGTCACTTTCTGGTATCGATGAAGCCGCTCGACTTGCAGACACCATGGCAGCGCATATGCCGCTGAAGCTTGAAGATAAGCAGTCTGTGCTAGAGATGGTTGATGTTGGTGAGCGCATCGAATATTTGATGGCGATGATGGAATCTGAAATCGATCTGTTACAGGTCGAAAAACGGATCCGTGGTCGCGTTAAAAAACAGATGGAGAAGAGTCAGCGCGAGTACTATTTGAATGAGCAAATGAAAGCGATTCAGAAAGAACTTGGCGATATTGACGAGTCTCACGATGAGTTTGAAAGCTTAGCTAAAAAAATTGAAGAAGCAAAAATGCCTGAAGAGGCTAAAGAGAAAGCGACAGCTGAACTTAACAAACTGAAGATGATGTCACCTATGTCGGCTGAAGCGACCGTGGTGAGAAGTTATGTTGAGTGGATGGTGGCAGTGCCTTGGCATAAGCGTTCGAAAATCAAACGTGATTTGGCTAAAGCGCAGGATGTACTTGACACCGACCACTTTGGTTTAGAGAAAGTCAAAGAGCGCATTCTCGAATATCTAGCAGTACAGAGCCGTGTTAAACAGCTTAAAGGTCCGATTTTGTGCTTAGTTGGGCCGCCAGGTGTTGGTAAAACATCACTGGGCCAATCTATCGCCAAAGCGACTGGACGTAAGTATGTGCGCGTTGCCTTAGGCGGCGTGAGAGATGAAGCGGAGATCCGCGGTCATCGTCGTACATACATAGGTTCTATGCCAGGTAAAGTCATCCAGAAAATGTCAAAAGTGGGGGTTAAGAACCCGCTATTTTTACTTGATGAAATTGATAAGATGAGTAGTGATATGCGGGGCGATCCTGCATCAGCATTACTTGAGGTGCTTGATCCTGAACAGAACTCCACCTTTAGCGACCATTACATGGAGGTTGATTACGACCTGTCTGATGTCATGTTTGTCGCGACATCGAATTCAATGAATATTCCAGGTCCGTTATTAGACCGTATGGAAGTGATTCGTCTGTCGGGTTATACCGAAGATGAGAAGCTCAATATCGCTAAGCAGCATTTATTGCCGAAACAGATTGAGCGCAATGGACTAAAAGCCAAAGAAGTTACCGTTGATGATAGTGCTATTGTTGGCATTATTCGTTACTACACTCGTGAAGCAGGTGTACGTTCGCTTGAGCGAGAGCTATCAAAGATTTGTCGTAAAGTCGTTAAGAGAATCTTACTGGATAAAAGCATTAAGCATGTTTTAGTTAACCAAGATAACCTTAAGTCTTTCTTAGGCGTACAGCGTTGCGATTACGGCAAAGCCGAATCAAACAACCAGATAGGCCAAGTGACAGGACTTGCATGGACTGAAGTCGGTGGCGATTTGCTGACTATCGAAGCAACCTCGGTACCAGGTAAAGGTAAGTTGTCTTATACCGGCTCGCTAGGCGATGTAATGCAAGAGTCGATTCAAGCGGCAATGACGGTTGTGCGTGCACGAGCTGAGCAACTGGGCATTAATCCAGATTTTTATGAGAAGCGTGATATCCATGTGCACGTTCCAGAAGGTGCAACACCAAAAGATGGTCCTTCAGCGGGTGCTGCTATGTGCACTGCATTGGTCTCTAGTCTTACGGGAAATCCTGTTCGCGCCGATGTGGCGATGACAGGTGAAATAACCCTCCGTGGTGAAGTATTACCCATTGGTGGATTGAAAGAAAAACTACTCGCTGCGCACCGTGGTGGAACCAAAGTCGTTCTAATTCCAAAAGAAAATGAACGAGATTTGGAGGAAATTCCAGCTAATGTGATCGCTGACTTGAAAATTTATCCAGTGAGATGGGTTGAAGAGGTACTGAAACTGGCACTTGAACGACCAGTAGAAGGCTTCGAAGTAGTATAAAACGTGGACTAATGCAATAAATTACCGTATTGCACAAAAAAAAGTACAAAATGGGGCTTACCAAAGTGTCTAGCTGTGGTAGCCTAAGTCTGTGGAGAGTCAGTCGCTCCAGCCCTCGGCGCGACTGGTTTTGAGCAGTATCCTAAATTATTTCTTTGGTTTTCCTATAAGGCTTGAACTTTAGTTCTAAGCTTGTTATAAAAAGCCTCCGCAGACCGCTCTAGACATGGATTTGGTTGCGGTACAAAAATTACATTCAAGGGGATGACATGAACAAATCTGAACTAATCGAGAAAATCGCTTCTGGCGCTGACATTTCTAAAGCCGCTGCTGGCCGTGCATTAGATTCTTTCATTGGCGCTGTTACAGACAGCCTAAAAGAAGGCGATAAGATTGCTCTTGTTGGTTTTGGTACTTTCGAAGTGCGTCAGCGTGCAGAGCGCATTGGTCGTAACCCACAGACGGGTAAAGAAATCAAAATCGCTGCAGCAAATATTCCAGCATTCAAAGCTGGTAAAGCGCTTAAAGACGCTGTTAACTAAGATACTCGTTATCTGCAGCCTTTGTAAGGTTATTGTAGCAAGCACTGTTTAGACAGTGCTTTTTACGAGAAAAAGATTGTTATTAGGTTTTTACTTAGTCGCAGTCGACAAAAGTAAAGAGGTTAATTTCTCTTTACTATTAAATTACAAAAAGGCGCATCCAACGAGTGATGCGCCTTTTTATTTTATTAATCGCAACCAGCGAGAAGTCTGATGTTAGAAAAGATTCGTGAAGGATCACAAGGCCCAATTGCAAAAAGCATTTTAGTCCTAGTGATTCTTTCATTTGCATTTACGGGTGTGAGTAGTTATTTAGGTTCATCAACTGAGGTTGCAGCGGCTACCGTCAATGGTGAAGAGATCAGCAATTCAGCTTTAGAGCAAGCCTATGACAATGAGCGTGGTCGTCTTGAGCAACAATTAGGTGATATGTTCTCGACGCTATCAGCAGATGAAAATTATATGCAAAGCGTTAAGCAGAGCGTATTAGAGCGCTTAGTCGCTGAAAAGCTATTAGATCAAAATGCTGTTGAATTAGGACTACGAGTCTCTGACGAGCAGATCCGCGCAGCGATTATGGTCGAACCTGCATTTCAGACTGATGGCATATTTGATAACGATCGTTATCAAGCTATTTTGCGTCAACTCGGCTACCAAGCTAACTCTTTCAGAGACATGATGCGCACCGATATGACACGTCGTCAATTGGTGGCCACTTTAGTCGGTTCTGAGTTTGTATTAGCAGGTGAAGCTGAATACTTGGCTAATATCCAGGGACAAACGCGTGATATTAATTATTTGGTCATCGACTCAGCGCCTTTCATTGCCGCAGCAAGTGTTACAGATGAACAGATCCAAACTTACTACAACTCAAATCTTGCTCAGTTTGTAAGACCTGAACTGGTAAGCCTTAGCTACATCGAACTTGACGCAAAGCAGTTAGCGGATGGTGTAGTTGTTACTGAAGCCGATGCTAAAGCTTATTACGATGAGAATAAGGTGCAGTATCTGCAGCCAGAGAAGCGCTTAGCAGCTCATATTCTTATTGGACTTGATGACGATGATGCCGCAGCAAAGGCTGCAGCGATTTATCAGAAGCTACAAAATGGTGAAGATTTCGCCGCGGTTGCTAAAGCTGAATCTCAAGATACATTCAGTGGTGAGCAAGGTGGTCAACTTGATTGGTTTGAAGCCGGTGTAATGGAACCTGAGTTTGATACTGCATTATTCGCATTGGATAAAGGCAGTTATTCAAATGTGGTTAAGACTAACTTTGGTTATCACATTATTAAAGCACTAGACATCCAAGCGGGTGCTGAAGCTCCTTTTGCTGACGTAAAAGATAAAATCATTGCACAGTTGCAAGGGCAACAATCGGTTGATAAGTTCTACGAACTACAGCAGATCCTTGCCGATACAAGTTATGAAGTCCCTGACACTTTATCTGAAGCGGCAACCGAGCTCGGTGTTGAAGTTAAGACGACTCCTGAGTTTACGCGCAATAATGCTCCCGCTTTGTTCACCAAGCCAGCTATCTTGAAAGAAGCATTTTCTTCGAGTGTGTTGCTTGATGGTATGAACAGTGAAGTGCTTGAAGTTGAGTCAAACCACGTTGTTGTAATCCGAGCTAACTCTCATAAAGCTGCTGGTACTATGGCGCTTGAAGACGTTAGAAATGGAATTGCCGCACGTTTGAAGCAAGAACAAGCTAATGAGTCTGCGCGTCAACAAGCGCAAGATGCTATGACAGCTTTCAAAACTGACGGTGTTACTGCTGATTACCTAGCGAAAGAAAAACTTGCACGTTTCGAGCAAGATATTGATGGTGCAGTCGTCAATAAAGCCTTTGCTATGGCGCAGCCAACAGAAGGTCCAACTGTTGATACAGTTGCACTTGCTAACGGTTATGCAGTTGTTGTACTTGATAAAGTTAATACAGCAGA
>NZ_PJBM01000156.1:0-12978 GCF_002836075.1 Shewanella sp. GutDb-MelDb
CCAAAAATAGATGTTTAGTAGATGTAAAAACAACATTAAGTCGACATTAGAAATACCTAAACTCACTCTCCTCTTCATCAAACAGCCGCTCAAACTGCAGCTGGCCACCACTCACCCACCAAATACGGCCTGAATCGGTAAAGACTCTTAACCCCTTTTCAAGCTGTTCAAGCGAATAGGGATCGACAACACCGTGAGAGGCTAAATAACGCAAAGATTCTGCAGAGAAATGGGCACTGTTATTTCCAGAGTGACCGACCAAAACCGACTCTGTACAGTTATTCCCACAAGTCCGAGTATCGCCGCTGCCGCGACTCTTAAGGCAAGAGCAAGAGCCAACAGCAACAGCTTTGAGCTGCTTCCACTTCGGCATCGGTAGTTTGTCTTCTTTATTATCAATACTGCAGTTGGTTTTAAAAATAGCGGCGCGCTCGGCTTTGAGCTTCTTGTAATTGGTCTTTTCGTTTTCATCCATGGTTCTGAGCGTCCACTTTTCACCGCGGGTGATTAACGACCTCACTTTGGTTTCAGCGCCGTCTATGGTGGCCAAGGCACAAAGCCCAAGTACGCGCTTGGTCATTTCGCCAAACTCATTGCCGCATTCGGTTTCTTCATATTCAAGTTTGATAGGGTTAACCGCTAAGGCTTGCTCAAAGGCTTTCCAGTTTGAGCTTTCAGCCGCCGCCCTGGCATGTTCAATTTCTACGGGCTGAGGGCACTCTTTTAACCGCCTGAGTTCACGCCATACCTGCACCGATGAAGATCCAAAAAATTGAAACTGACGCAAACGATAACGGCTAGCCCACGCCGCCGCGTTGGCCGCACCATCGTTTGCCGCTAAGCCAGATTCGAAATCTAACTCGCCTTGCATGTGCTCACCTTTGATGTTTTTTGACAGGTATTTAACGATGTAGCCCACCGCCGAACCTTTGGTTTTATCTATGGGTTCAATCTCTAAGCGGTGCTCTGCTGCGCCCTCTTCATCGCCATCAACTTCAAAGGCATACTTCTCAAGCAAAGCTCTTAATACCTCGGTATGGTCTGGATGAACGAAGATCAGCATATGCCAGTGCGGCGTGCCGTCTTTATGCGGTTCGCTAACACGTAGCCCCTGAATTTTGATTTTTCGATATGACAAAGCAGAGCGGATTTTGCTCCATTGGCCAGACAGGTAGGCTTGAGTAAATTGAGCGTTTTCACAGTTCCACTTATCCGAGTTGAAGTGATATTTACTCGGCGCGGTCAAAGTGACCATAAAGCCAACCTTGCCTTGTTCTTCGGCAACCTCTTCAAGCCCTCGCGCCCTAACGATGAGTTCAACAAACCGATTAGCAGGGTTAGCAGTGCCCGCCATGGCGGCATCAATCAGTGGCAGTATTACCCCCGCCTCTGATTCAATCATGGTGTTTTCTAACCACTCACGACCGCTCTTTTGCTGTTCGCACCACTCGTTAAAACTTTCACGACTTAAATAGGGACTGTCTTCACCCACAAGACCAGCTGCAACATTCAAATGCTCACAGCACAAATCACGTAACGAACTCAGTTGATTAAGCCACCACTTAGCGCTGGTCATGCGCAAAATGGCGCATTCTGCCGCCTCAATAATGTGGTTTCGTTTAACATCTGAATAGTAAGGCGGGTTCACTTGCCATTGCTTACACACTGCAGCTGCTGCGTCATAGGCTTTTAAAAAAGCTACATCACCGCTGTAATGGTTAGCAGTGTCTTTAACTTCATCGAGTACCGCTAATGCCAAACGGTTAGCCACATCTTTAAGGCGCTTACTTTTGCGATATTTGATTAAATCAAAACCACCAAAATGAGTTGTTCGTTTACCGTTGCTTTCGTTAACGTGCTTTGAAGTGGTACTTAAAAAACTACCCACATTATGGAACGGGTATTTCAGCCACACCTTGTTGATAAAGTCGGTGGTCTTACGTAGATAAATATTGGCGCTGCGCACTCGTTTACTTGAGTTACCACCCGTTAGGTTCAGGCGGCGCTGGTATTCCACTGTAATTTTAAGGCGGATGTTATTCGGCAGGTGACTTAAGCGGGCATTGGCAAAACTGCGGTTACTATTAAGTACTGCATGATTTGGTGAGACTTGCTCTAGTAGTTCGTTAACCTCTTTGAGTGATTGGCGCGCATTACTGTGAGCGGGCAATACTGCAGTTTTATAGCCATCAAGAAACGTGAGTTGTTGATACTGCTCTAACGTTTTGGGTTCAACCGTTTCAATATGTTGATAGTTGGCCGTAAACACGCAGTCACGTCCCTGCGGCGGGGCTTTGACTAATCCAGAAAAAAGAGCCGAGGGCAATGCCTCGGACTGTGGGGATAATGTAGATGAAGACATTACAACGCCTCAACCCCGTGGTGAACTTTGGCTTTATCTAGCGTTCGGCGAATACCTTTAGCCAAATTTGTAAGCCCATTGCCCAAGGCTTGCCAATACAAACAATCTAATGCGCCTGAATACTTGGCTATTTTTACCAGATTAGCGTTCTCGATCTGGTTACCGTTATCAAGGAAAATTTGTACCTCAAAGATGAGGCACTGCTTATTACTGCGGTAATGATTGAGTAAATGCTGAAAGGCTGCTGATTTCATACTCTTGCCTCAGCTTCGTTCTGTATTGCCTCTTTAATGCATTTTGGGCAAGCCGTTGAACACACTTCATCATCGGTTTCGTAGCCGTGCCAGCCCTCTTTAGCCGCGGCGTCAGTGGCCTCTTGAACAGTCTTACATAGCGACACATAATGCTTATCAGCACAATTGAAGCAATTAATAACAAACACACTTATCGCTTCAACTTCCGTTGGCTCAACGTTGCATAGCTTCATATCAAGCCGCCTGTTGGATTTGGTTAACGTGGATATTGTTACGGATGGCAATCAACCGAATATGCAAAGTTTTAGCCACGGGTAACTCAAGTGCTTCGGCAATGGTCTGCAGTGACTCAACGATTGATTCAGCCATTACCGCGTCAATTGGGTAGTGAGCATGATTTAAAGCGGCAATAATTCTGTTCGCTTCATTGCGAATAGCATCATCTGTTGCTAGACTTTGCGTTGTCGTCTTCATGTTATAAGTCCTTGTAAGCCTTTTGATTGATTCGACACAGCCACAACCGCTCGAACGGAAGTGGCTTTTTTATGCCTGCGATTTAATGTTCGGTTTGCTTGATTTTTGATTTACTGGCGAGCTTTGGTCGCAATTCGAAACGGTCACGGCTCAACATGGCTCTACCGAATGTGTTGCTGATATCGCATAGGGCAATAATTGATTGGCGGATTTGTTCACGCTCATTAAGCGTCATGCTGTCGAGCGGTGTATTAATATGGGAGCTGGGTTTAAGTTTCGCGCCGAAGAGAATCATCGCCTTTTGCTGGTCTGATAATTTGCCATAACGGCTGGCTACACAGCTGCGGTCCAATAGGTCACGCAAAGAGTCAACGCCATGCTTAACCCTTACCACGTCATTTGCGGCAGGTGTGTCAGTTTGCAAATCAGTGTCTATTCTTGGCGCAGTTTCTGGCGCCGGTTGCTGTAAAGCTTTCATAAGATAATCCCCTTTTAAAAGTCTCTAAAATAGTGAGCACTTAACTGACACCAGCACGCTTAGTTGTGCCTCATGTCGCTTAACGCTTTATTTACTGCCTGTTATTTACCGCCAGTAATTACTGCTTAGCCTGCTGGATAATGTCCCAATCAGATTTTGATTCTCGATAGCGCTGCTCAACATAGGTTGCCAAGTCAGCAACATTGACCAATGACGGCGAACGCTCAGAATCACGCAACTTAAACGTGGGAATAGGCAAATCTTGGGCTTTAGCTTTCTGTTCGGCTGTTTTCGGGGTGTAGCCGAAAAACTCCTCGCTAATCACTTTCAGTTCGACCGTCGGCGACTCGAACCGAGCCAATAACGCAAATGAGATATTCATCTTTTCTTCCTAAACAAAAAGTCTTACATCAGCCCTGGCATCGGCACTGCTTGTAATGCATCGCTTGCAATGGTTAATACCGGAATGGCTTGAAACCTCTGTTCAACGTCATGCACAAAAATGGCAAGTTCAGCCATGACATACGTTGCACGTTTAATGGTTTCGTGGCGCATCCGTTCAGTAACGCGCTTTGTCACTTTTACATCTAAAGCCAACGCCCCCAACTGAGCGGCATTAGCGGTAATATCTAGTGCCCTGTCGGTTAACTCTTGCTGGCTTGCAGAATTAAATTCAGCTAACGAAACAGAGGCCGCACAATCTAGGTCCAACAACACCCCATCAATAATGCTGCGGTTACCACTGGCGCGAGTAATGGCCACCAACTCAACCACAGATAATTTATGTGGTTGCTCTAAACACAGCTTGTTGCGCAATATCTGCGGGCTTGAGATCTCTGCCTTCGCCGCTACCGACTTTAAATTCTCATCTGCAGCAAATTGACGAAACGCCCCATTCAAATGACATCCTTTACCATTCATTTGTGTACTAGCATTAGTCGTATACATAGATGCAAAACTCCATTTTGCTATTCTTAACTCGTCAAATGCGTATTTAACTAACTTGTTTGGCGTCTTCGATAAGGGCTTGCTGGTCGACTAATCTCAGTTCTGCCGCTTCAATAACAAGGGCTTGAACATTAATCAGTGGTTTGTCGCGTGGGTCATTCTTGGGGCGAGTCGGTAAACGGCCTTCATAAACCATCTTCTTAACGGTGTTGTATGGCAGGCCTGATGCGCGGGCGTACTCCGCGTAGGTGAGATAAGGTGTTGTGACCTGTAGAGTAATATTGACCATTGTGATACCTTTTCGTTGTTAGCCCGTGCTGAATCTTGGCGGATTCACGGGCGTTTAGTTTTGGTGAGATAATGATTGATCAAAAAGATAGGCTTGTCAATTTGATTGACGAGGAAAAAGAGCGTTTTCTTAATAAACCGCTTGAGTGTGATGGGGGTAAGACAGTTATTTTACGCTTACTTCGATTATTCAACCTCAGAAACAGAGTTGAGTTATCCTCCTTAATTGGGGTTTCAACGGGCTCTATTGCAACTTGGCAAACCCGCAATACAGTGCCATTTGAGTTACTGATCCGTATACATTTAGCGACTGGTGTTGATTTAGACTTCTTGCTTTCTGGTAAGAATGAAGAGAAACAAAACGTATTAATGTTTTGCTCACCTCCTAATCAGGTTCCAGACTTTGCAACTATCAATCAAAACCTGAAAAACTTCAGATTCAGCATTGCTCAGCCACCAAACTACGATGGTGGTAGAATTATTATTGACCGTTTGATCACTTTACTTAATTTGAAAAGTAGAGTTGAATTTAGGCAGCTAACTACTGTTAGTGAAGGGTCTATCGCCACTTGGCAAACTCGCAATATAACTCCCTTTGAACTACTCGCCAGAGTCCATTTAGCAACGGGCGTCCCTATGCTGTTTTTGTGTTTTGGCAAACATGAATACCCTGTACGCAAAACGATAAAATTAGGCGAGTCTAAATCAGCACAAATGCAAAACAGCGCCTTAAGTGCTGATATCAGCGAACTAGAAAAAATATCAATTGATCATGGCGAGAGAAAACATCTCGGCTACTACAAAGTTAGCCACGACTTTATACAAGATTGTGGGTTGAAGCTTGGTACTGATTTTGTTGTTAAAACAGAATCAGCGACTTACTTTATCAACTCTGAGATAAGAACCGTCACTAAAGGCCAATACCTATTTGCCATCAACGACTGCTATCAGATAGGTGAATTGCGCCAGCTACCCGATGGCAATATCTACCTCATCGATGGTCAAGACAAATACCCGTTTAATACGGACACAACCAAGATCCACGGCAAAGTGGTATCAGTTTTAAAAAAAATCTGAACCTTATCCGAACAGCGTTGTAATGCTGTCTAAACACTTTAAAAGTTAAAAAATGAATTGAAGGAGTAATTTGTGAGTAACAAAAATGACCATATATCGGAAATGGAAGCCAAACTTGCGAAGCTAAAAGCTGAACATGTAGACACGCCAGCACAAGCTAAAGCGAGGAAGCTTATCAAGCCACTTTTCATCTCTATTGGTGTAATGTTTTTGGCAATATTTGGCATATTGATTTCACCTACGGATAGTGAGAATCAGGGTAAAACCACTGCTGCAGTTAAAGCTAAATACTCTACAAGCGAGCCCATATCACAAAATCCCGCTTGGCCTGACAAAATATCTTCTTTATCTGCTCATGCAAAACCTTATTCTATTATTGAGGTTAGCGATTATAGTTTTGCTGGGCGCAAACGTGTCAAGTGGTTTATTACTGCTCCTGATGCAAATAACTATGAGACATATTTAGGCACTGCAATTCAAGCAGCAAAAGACCTGGCACAAAAAAGTAGAGTGAGTCAAGCAAACGTAATAATTGAACCTAGTTCAAAGCTTGTCGGTATGGGATATAACCTTGCATTAGTGACTTTTACAGTTGATGGGAAAGGCAATGCTGGTGAAGTTTTTGATGGTGAATACTGGCAGGCAGCAGCGTCAAACACCCCACCTGAGCCATTACGGGTAGAAGTTGCTGAAATTTGGTACAAGAATCGCGCAAACTTTCAAAACGCTAATGGTCTAACAGACGAGCCGCGACTAGTGAAATTCATTTCCACTAAACTTGGGATTCCTGAAAGCAAAGTAAATATGCCTTGGGTCGATCAGGTTAAGTTGGCTTTGTAGATGTCTATCTACTAGCAACTTACAGCAATCATTCTAGGCCGTATCAGGAAGATTATGACAATTGTATGTTCGGTAACGCCTGCTTAAGCGGACTAAAACAGTTGGGTTATAACGCGTAGCAAAGCGAGGTCTAACTTATTGTTTTAGTTCAATTTAAACGCCTTACCACACCTATTCCAAGCGGGATTTAACCTGCTTTATTGTTGTTTCAAATTCTTTGGGCAAGCTATCTAAAAATCTAGCTAATTCTGGCAGTTCGCTTGAGTCGAAACTAGCCCCTCCCTCTAATAAGTCACGTATTTTTACTAGAGTATCTGAAAGCTGTAAATCCCACTTTAATGAGTGATAATTTTTAGAAAGCGATATTAATAGCGTTAATTTATTAGACGGTGTCTTCTCGTTTTTAATTTTAAGCAGAACTATATCTACTGATAGGTATTTGTTTTCTCTTTGCAGTGATCCAATTTTTCCATTTAACGAAGCAATATGAGCAGTTATGTCTTTAGAAACCTGGTCTTCAATAACTTTTTTCATTTTTTGTTCTTGTTTTTGGAAAAAATCATCAGTCAAAGCTAACTTACTGCTAATTTCAATGTCGATATGTTGTAACAAATAGTTTTTATCTTCATTGAATCTATTTCGAAAGAAATAGATATTTATACCTAGAAATACAATCAAAAATGTTGCTGCAAAAGCTAGGGAAGAATAATAAGAGTTTCTTAGCTCGACAGAGCTAGCTTTTAACATTTTATTTTGCTCTTCAAGCCTAACATTTGTTTCTTTAAGCTCTACAATAACCGATTCAAAATCACTGTTATGGGTGCTTTCAGAGGTAGCTTGAAACGATGTAAGGCACAAAGCCAAAGTAAATATAGTTATGATGATTTTCATAATTACCTTATAGGTATAACAGCTTATTCAATAGCAGCAGGATAACGTTCCTGACCACTGAACTAAAACCTCGAAGATACCATTACTAAGTCATTTTTTTAAATAGAATACTTACCGTTAATACACAATAAATGCTGCCGAACAAAGAATAAAGAATAAAGATAGAAGTTACATTAGCCAGCCATTATTAATCAAGGCAATTTTTTAATCAAAAACTTTCCAACACGAGATTTACATTCTACATATCCACAGTACTGGAGCCAGAGTGATTTCTCCCTTACCTTCTGCTTGCTCCAACCTAGCAGCTCCGCAAGATTTTTTTCACTGGGTATTTTTTTGCTATCGACTTTACGTGATGTATTTACTAAGCCCACTAGTTTTTGAAGATCATCATCCCTATTTAGCTTGTTATTAAACCTAACCTCAAGAGCCCTAGCTTCAGTCCGCATACAATCAGAAATAAGAACAGTATTATTGGATTTTATGTCTATCAAGCTATAACATTCTAGAATGATTAGAATTTCTCTGCATACTTTTTCTTTGATATCTAAATCAATTTCTAAATCAGCCGCAAGTAACCTGTAACCAGGCATGCTTCTCTCTACTGTATATGTTTGTATTAAGTGTTCTGCAACCCTATTAACTCTGTCTTCAATCGTCATATTCTTCGGCCACATTCGTGAGTAGATGCCTCAATGTTATTGATATTAATGCAATTATCGAACAACTACTACATCTTTATTGAGTGAGTCGTTATTCAATTTCAAAGTCACAGGGCTATGATTTAATACTATTGGCTATGTTGTAGTTAAAAGATGGGGCAGACATAAATTTTTTGATAACGCAAAACGACGTAGACAGATAACTCTAACCTGTTCTATTGATATCAGAGCTGAGCAAAGCTCACTTTAATCAGCTAATAATATGGATGGAATAATCAGAAATAACTCCTAAACTCTAGTGATAAGCCAAAAATTACAAGGATGTAACTATGCTCAAAGTCACAACTCCTGCTATAGATGTACCCAATCCACTCCAAGCTAAAAGCAAGTTTCACTATCTACAGGCATTGTTCGTGTTTCTGGTGTTCTCTGTTGGAATCACTGAAACAAGCTTTTTCTTCAACCCGCTAAGCGGCTTCGCCTTCTTAGCGCTTGCCTACTTAATCAGATACATAAACAAGCCAATATTCCCGCCCAAAGCATGGCTAACACTAAAAGTGATCACATACCTGGCACTAATTCTATCACTAAGCATCAGCCCCACCTAAACGCCGCCCACAAAAAAGGACATCAACAGATGCCCCTTCCTTTCAATGATATTGACATAAAGCTATGTTCGAATCATTGTGCACAATGGATATGCTACTTACACTAAAGGCTGTATTAAGAACCATAAAGTACAATGAAATTACAAGACTAAACAGCCCTACTTTCATAATGGTTCAAAAATCTTAGCCCAACAGCTTGTCGCCTACTAATCTATCGTTTAAAAAAATCATGTGATCTCCTCTTTTTTCTAAGTTTAGGCCTATATATTACTTAGTCAATCTTTTTAACTGATCATTAATGTATCTAATTACATCTGCACTTTTACTGCAGCCTTGGATGTCTGCGTCAACTAGTAACTCACTCAGTGATTTAATGACACCACCTACATCAGGTTGCTTAACGATTTCATCAACGTATTCATATAACTTATCTAACTCCAAATCTAGACGCACACCATAGCAAACTGAGTTATAAAGGCAATCGGCTAATGCTTCAGCATCAGCGTCAATATTGGAGTTAACCGAAATACTTTTTCTACAAGCTGTTAATGCACTCTCTAGATGCTGAGTACTCTTGTTTTTTTCGCTCTTTGACAGCCTGCTATAAGTATTAGCTAACAGACCATAGGCCCTTGCTGTTTCAACGTACGAAATCGAGCGTTCAAGAGCACTTATAGCATCATTCAAAGTATCTTTATTAGTATTTTTTCGTTCAGGGTCTGCTTCGTGCATTGCGTATTGTACTAAATGAGCTTTAGCTTCGTTACAAAATGAATGTGCATAGTTGACATTACTTAAATGTTTTTCTGAATGTAATTCTTTTTCTCTTAACTCAGCTTCCAATTCATGGACTCTCTGATCAACTTGTTTAGTACTTTCTTCTGATTGATTAGCTTTAGCTAATGCCTTCTCAGCAACTTGTGAAATAAAACGTTTAGAGCTTAAAGCCGCAATAACACAAAAACCAGCATAAACCAAAAGGTTACCAGGTTTGCTAATGGTATCAGTTGTTATATTGCTACCAATTAAGTGAAGAAATAATGGAACTAGTAGGCTAGCTAAAACACCAAGAGCAAAGAAAGATCTAGATTCAACTTTATAGTTAGAGGTAATTCTATTTTGAAGCTCATTTTCATCTAGTTTTCTAGAACTACCTACTTTTACTGATAACTGTAGCTCTCTATGCTGCAAATAATTACCAGCTCCACCAATGCAACCAGCAAGAATAGCTATTACAACCAATGAAGCCGCATTACGAGCTCGATCCTGAAACTGACAAAGTTCAATTGATATAGCTTTCAGGTTAGTGCAATTATCTAACTCGACGCCAGACATCCCACCACATACCAAGTTAACACTAGGCTTACATTCGCTTCCAAATATTATGCAACAACAATATACAAAGATAACAGCGATGAAAACTGAAAATAAAATAAACCAATTGTCTATATGTGTCGAAATTAGTTTATGTGTATTATTTTTAGTTACTTGTGGAGTGGGCATTGGCAAGGTCTATTCTAACAAAACATGTCGATATTATGTTCTACTCTTTCGAAAACAACAAGATAGTAAAGGTTTATCAACTTTTAAATTGTGCACGATACTGGGACCCCAATTTTTGTTACACATTCCGACGGTGCCCCTATTGGGCCCCGCGCATAACAAGAAGCTACGCGACTCAACAAAATGCGTCCAATCAAGCATGGGAGCGATAGAGAAGGTACGGTTAAGTTGGGTCTGCATATATTTACCAATAAAACGAAAACAAGAGATGATTCGGGCGCGCATTTTACACTGTCAGCTATTAAAACGACAGAGTTAAGCGCACTTTGTCAGCATGCAGTCGTAGTCAAACAGATATTGCATTCACTATGAAACATAAACATCAAATAGTTACAACAAGCTCGTCGTGCTTAAAATCAACTATAAGCGCTAAGTATAAGTGCCAACATTGGCAACATAGTCTTAATCTATCGTCCACGATGAGCATGCACACTAGCGTCACCCAAACACGACTAAAATACGTTATAGCACTCTCAACGCACACCAGAAGCCCAGTAATGCTGAGCTTTTCTATCTATATACAGAGGTTGGCGTTAACACATTGAACGCTAGCTTAGCGCCTCTTTAAATGCTGATGTCTTCAATCCATTAAAGAGTTTAATCATTAATTGAGTCGCTTAAATGTTTGCCAGATTATCATTGTAGGCTGCTACGTAACTATTTATGGGACTTGATGATATACGCTTCTAAGGTCTGCTGTAACCACAGGGGTACCACGACTTTTCCGTCAATGGCACGCTTAAGCCATAAGTAAACCGTTGGATAGCTAAAGCCTTTTAATAAACTTTTATCCTCTGAGTAATCTATTTTTTGGGCATGTAGGCCCTTAATGCTCGCTAAAAAATCGACAGCACATTTAACGCCAACAATCATAACCGCATGAGAATGGAGTAAGCTACTCGCGGCGCTACCAAGGTCGGGAGCCGTTGCATACACCTGCATAGGTTTGCCTTGTGTTATGGCATAAGCCCCTAGTGGCGATTTATTCGCAGGGAATGGCATAGTAACAAGCTTAACAATGGGGAAGTTGATCATATTATCAATCGTCAAATCATCCCAAACCGGATGCTGCGAATGGGCGATTAAATACCCCCCTCGGTGTTGAATAATTGGTTTTGATAACACCTCTTTTCGAGTTGATGGCCTAAAGCAGATTGCCGCATCAACCTCACCATCAATGAGTTGCTGTTCACTCTGCTCTGACCAAGCTGTGGTTGATATGGGAATATTAGGATTTTGGTTGTTGTCCGCCGCATCCTTAATAATTTTCTGCGCAAGTCCTATTTCCAATTGAGGTACGGTACTAATGATTATTGCAGGCTCTACGGGCGATGAGCTTTTGATAGCATCACTTTCGATAGAGCGACTACACTGTAGGATTTCCGATAACGAAGCATGTAAACGGTGACTCAGCTCAGTTGCAATGAACTGGTTATTTTTTCGTACAAAAAGGGGGTCATTAAATACCACTCTCAGCGAATTCAGCGCACGGCTGACCTTGGGCTGTGACAACGATAAGTCATTTGCAACAACCTTAGTACTCCCCTTGATATATAACTGGCAAAATATCTCTATCGTACTGATGCTAATATTACTCAGTTTATTCATATCAACCTCTAGCCGGCAATGTCATATTACCTTTTATATAAGTCTGAATTTCATGACTTAACCAATTGGGTATTAACGAACTTTTTCTTGTTTGGGTAATATAGTGATGATAGTGCCCACTTCGTTGATTAACTAACTTACAGATAGAATCGTCCAACTCTAACGCTGCTATATCACCTCGCTGACATAGAAACTCAATTGCATCTTTATAACATAAAAGTGCTATGGCATTACTGTGTTCCAATTGCAGCATTAAGTCCGCAAGTAAACACACTTTTGCAACTACATTTAAGTCACTATTAGTATCGAGGGCATAACATTCAAGGGGATCAGTAATGTCTTCCTGTTCATTACCCGCAAAACTAATATATGGATGATCGATGATGTCACTCAGTAGCAACGGCTGATTTGCAGTCAAAAGTGGGTGACCATGCCTCGCAACCATGACGTAGGCGTCTGACTTGACGATTAACGTTGAAGACAACTGCTCAGTGTTATAAGCGCTATACGTGACGGCTATATCAACGCGCTGCTGCTTTAATAACTCTCCGATGTTGCTGTTACAGGATTTAATATGGAATACATAGTCTTCATTTTCTGCAGACGCTCTTTTTTGTAAATGGCGTAAAAGATTCAGCGACAAGGTTGGAGGACAAGCAATGATCAACTCTCGTTTTCTCGCTTTATCTTGGTCAATGTCAATTTCTGCGCATTTTTTGGCCAGCTGTACTATTTTTTTCATTTTCGGATATATATCATCAGCAAAGCTGCTTCTTTCAAATCCCTGCTGTTTTCTAATAAATAGCGGTGCATCCAAAGAATGTCTAATCGATTTTAAGCTCCGGCTGACTTTGGAAGCGGGAACGCCTAGTACCTGACTGACAATTGTTGCATTTAGTGATTCGTATAATAAAACAAATACTTG
>NZ_PJBM01000157.1:0-12975 GCF_002836075.1 Shewanella sp. GutDb-MelDb
TGTGTTTAAGAGACATTCCGTATGTCACTGGTTCGAGTCCAGTCTGGGGAGCCAAAGTTTAAGTTAATCAGATATTTATCTGGTAATATAAAAGAGCAATTCCCCTGTAGTTCAGTTGGTAGAACGGCGGACTGTTAATCCGTATGTCACTGGTTCGAGTCCAGTCCGGGGAGCCACTTTTATATCACCGTTAAATATTGGTAAAAATGCAATTCCCCTGTAGTTCAGTTGGTAGAACGGCGGACTGTTAATCCGTATGTCACTGGTTCGAGTCCAGTCCGGGGAGCCACATTTTTATCAGCGTAAAGAAGTAAAATGCGATTCCCCTGTAGTTCAGTTGGTAGAACGGCGGACTGTTAATCCGTATGTCACTGGTTCGAGTCCAGTCCGGGGAGCCAACATTTTATTTAAGATTTAGATTTAAAGCGATTCCCCTGTAGTTCAGTTGGTAGAACGGCGGACTGTTAATCCGTATGTCACTGGTTCGAGTCCAGTCCGGGGAGCCAATTTAAAGATAAGTTAGATATAGGTAGTACTGTGATTCCCCTGTAGTTCAGTTGGTAGAACGGCGGACTGTTAATCCGTATGTCACTGGTTCGAGTCCAGTCTGGGGAGCCAACTTTATCTAAATTAATCTCTGCTTTTCCATAACAAGCCTCTCAATAATCAAGAAATAATCGTTCAAATAAAACACTCCTCAAACAAAGCAACTGATATTCAATCTAAAACCTGTTTATAATACCCATAGAGATACACCTTTTTAGAACAATTTTGTCTTCTATGATTGTGAATGGACTCATTATGACCAGCTTCAGATACTCTCAACTTTTTTTAGTGTTCGTTTTCTGCGGGCTCACCTTCATTACCTATTCAATCAATCAAGCTGATTTTGCCCATAGTCGCGAGCAAGAGCTCACAAAATATACTGCAAGTATTGCGACCCAAAGCAATTGGCAAGGCAATGGCAAGGCGTTATACCAACATTTGACGACGAGTTTTAATTTTCAGTTCTTCCAATACATCGACACCAATGACAGTGACAATAGCTTCACTCACGGCAAGTTACTTGCTGAGAGTAGAAGTATTATTAAAAATATATATCAGATTGATATCCCATTAACCCGAACACTCGCTAATGGTCGATTACAGGTCAAGCTTGCCATAGACAAAGAGCTCACTGCAGTATCCAATCGATTTCAATATCAACTGCTGTTAATTTGGGGCACCTTCCTACTCATCAGTGTTTTTAATGTGTTACTCGCGGCACTCCACGCTAAAAAGTTGCGCTACAGTTGCAAAATAATCGATGACTTACCCAATTTTACTTTCCATGCGATTCAAAAATCTAAATTAAAGGGAGAGTTCACTCCATTAGCAAAAGTGCTAGAGTCATGCCAAAGCAATCTAAAAGCTAAAGTGGATGAGTTTAATGATGCCCATGAAAAGCTCACTAGGGTCGCCTTTCAGGACCCAGTCACGGGCTTCGGTACACGCGCTAAATTCACTGAAAAGTTAAATGAAATATGTTTGCCTAACAGCCAACAATTAGGTGTACTGGCTATCGTTAGAGCGACTGAGCTTGCCGTCATCAACCAGCTACATGGGCGTGAAGCGGGTGATGATTATTTAACACGCATAGCCAACCACATCAGAAAGTCTTTAGTTAAATCACCCAATGCTTATTTTTATCGCATATCGACTGCTGATTTTGCACTCATATTACCCGACATATCCTTAAAAGATGGCACCACTATTATCGAGGAGCTTAAAGTTGCCTTTGATGAGTACCAACAAAATTTGGGCACCGATTCTGTCGCCTACATAGGTTTATGCCCTTATCTGCAAGGCTGTGATCCCGTGTCATTAATGACATTAGCCGATACTGCCGTCAGTATTGCGCAAACACTTGGCCCAAATAGTTTTCATGTACAGCAGAAGCTGTCGGGTGATGAACTGTTTGGTGATAGCCGTTGGAAAATCGCAATCGATGATATTCTAAAACGGAAAGCGATAAAATTTTACGCTCAGCCTATTCGTCCCTGCCGAACTAATATTGAGTCTTACCGAGAGCTGTTGTCTCGCTTTTACAACGATCAAGGTAAATTCTTACCCACTACCACGGTTATCGCGATGGCAGAGCGCCATGGCATGAGTGAAGAACTTGATAAACTAGTGATATTAAAAACGCTGAGCACGCTCATTAATATGCCTTCGCTTACGGGCCTATTTGGGATCAATATCAGCTCATCATCCGCAAACCAAGAAAGCTTTGTCGCTTGGCTCAAAAACATTTTGGTTCGCCAACGACATTTGGCCGCTAGACTTGTTTTTGAAGTCAGTGAATCGGGGATGCAAACCAACTTATCTGCGACATATCATTTCATCAATGAAGTGCATAGTGTTGGCGCTCGAGTATCGATTGAAAGATTTGGTCTCGGCTTTACCTCGTTCAAGTTTTTTAAAGATGTTCGCCCAGACTTTATCAAGTTAGATGGTAGTTATACTCGAGGTATTATTTCGGACACACATAATCAGTTTTTTGTGAAAATGATCATTGATATAGCAAGAAAACTGATGATTAAAGTGATTGCGACCAGCGTCGAAAATCAACAAGAAAAATTGGCCATGGAGCAGCTATTACTCGATGGGCTTCAAGGATACTATATTGCGAAGCCAACGCCGTTAATCACCGTGAGTAAGAGCGAAAAATTGAAATAGTGCGTTAATTTCACCCACAAGAAATCAAATTTATTTGTCCTTGTTTTCTTTGTGTTGTTTATAGTGTCGGAAAAGCCGATAATAGCGCTAAGATTGTCTAAAAAATGAATTGAGATGAGTGAATATCTCCTATTGTTGGTCGGCACGGTGCTGGTCAATAACTTTGTATTAGTAAAATTCCTAGGTTTATGCCCTTTTATGGGGGTGTCCAGCAAACTTGAGTCTGCTATTGGTATGTCCATGGCGACCACATTTGTGTTGACGCTCGCGTCTATTCTCAGCTATCTGGTAAACCAATACCTGCTATTACCTTTTGATCTCGGTTACTTGAGGACAATGAGCTTTATTTTAGTTATCGCCGTGGTTGTTCAATTTACCGAAATGTTAGTACAAAAAACCAGTGCTTCATTACATCGCGCGTTAGGTATTTACTTACCCTTGATCACCACAAACTGCGCAGTACTTGGTGTTGCCCTGCTCAATATTAATGAAGACCATAATTTTTTTGAGTCTGCCATATTCGGTTTCGGTGCAGCGGTTGGATTTTCGTTAGTCTTGATCCTATTTTCAGCAATGCGTGAACGACTCGCCGCTGCAGATATACCCGCCCCGTTTCAAGGTGGCGCTATCGCAATGGTAACCGCGGGTCTTATGTCCCTTGCATTTATGGGCTTTACAGGGTTGGTTAAATAAACATGTCAGGTATTGTCATTGCTGTTGTTGTTCTCACAGTACTCGCGCTTGTCTTTGGTATTTTGCTGGGATTTGCCGCTGAAAAATTTAAAGTTGAAGGAGATCCGCTTGCAGAGCAAGTGGAAGCATTACTGCCCCAAACACAATGTGGTCAATGTGGGTATCCGGGTTGCAAGCCTTATGCTGATGCTATTGCCAATGGTGATAAGATCAATAAATGCCCCCCGGGTGGCACTGCCACAATGGAGAAGATTGCTGATCTCCTTGGCGTAGATCCTGAGCCTCTCAACGCCACAGAGGAAGTCCAAGAGAAAAAAGTCGCCTATATACGTGAAGACGAATGCATAGGATGTACTAAATGCATTCAAGCTTGCCCTGTCGATGCCATTTTAGGGTCAGGAAAGCTGATGCATACTGTCATTATCGATTATTGCACCGGTTGCGATCTATGCGTTGCTCCCTGCCCTGTAGATTGTATTGATATGCTTCCCATCGAACAAACAACTAAGACCTGGAATTGGCAATTAAATGCGATTCCAGTAACACAAGTGCAAGAGGATCCGCAGTGCTAACTTTATTAGAACAAGTTGATAAAGGAACGCTTTGGCGCTCGCATGGTGGTATCCACCCCCCTGAGTTAAAAACGCTATCAAATAAGACCGCTATTGCCGATTTCCCCTTAGCAAAGCAATTTGTCATTCCTGTTCCACAAGTGGGCGATAGTGCGTTGCTTAGTATCAACGCCGGTGAGCGGGTATTAAAAGGCCAAGCACTGACAACAGGCACCAGTTTCTCTCATTGTCCTGTGCACGCACCGACTTCAGGTACCATTACAGCCATTAAACAGATGCCCAGCAACCATGCGTCTGGCTTACCTGTTTTAAGCTGTGTGCTCGCCGCTGACGGACAAGATGAAGCTATCGAAGCCATTACCAGTGACGTTTCCGCGTTGGACAATCAACAGATCTTAAAAAAGATCCAAGACGCTGGTATAGCTGGCCTCGGTGGAGCCGCATTTCCGACCCATATAAAACTACGACCAACGAGCGACATTGAGCTCGTGATCATCAACGGTATTGAGTGTGAACCTTACATCACGTCCGATGATAGATTAATGCAAGAGCATAGCGATCAAATCCTGTCCGGCATCGCCATTATTGAACGCTTATTGACCCCTAAACGGATCATTATCGCCATTGAAGATAATAAACCCGAAGCCAGTGAAGCAATGCAGCATTCACTCAATCGAAGCGAACTGTCCAGTGACCAAGTTAGGATCACAAAAGTACCCACAAAATACCCATCTGGCGGTGAGAAACAGTTAATCCAAATTTTAACCGGTCAAGAAGTACCTTCAGGCGCAATACCCGCCCAGCTTGGTATGCTGGTACAAAATGTCGGTACCGCATACGCAATACAAGATGCTGTCATTAATGGAAAACCACTCACATCAAGAGTGGTCACGGTTACTGGACTTAATAGCGAAAATCCTGGTAACTACTGGATGCCGATAGGCACGCCGATTGAGCATATTCTTCACACTAACGGCTTTAAAGGCGATCTAAACCAAGATAAAGTCATTATCGGCGGCCCAATGATGGGCCACTTATTACCTGATGTCGCAGCGCCGGTGCTTAAAGGGACCAACTGTGTATTATTGCCAAGCAGTGAAGAGATCGCAGAAGAACAACATGAAATGCCTTGCATTCGTTGCGGAGAATGCGCCGTAGTATGCCCTGCATTGCTATTACCACAGCAGCTTTTTTGGCATGCTCAAGCAGAAGAATATGACAAAGCCGCTAGCTTTAATCTTCGTGATTGTATTGAGTGCGGTTGCTGCAGTTATGTTTGTCCAAGTGACATTCCATTAGTTGAATATTATCGCGTCGCTAAATCTGCACTGCGTACACAATCTGAAGAGAAAAAACAGGCGGATTTAGCCAAACAACGTTTTGATGCGAGACAGCAACGACTGGAAGATGAAAAACTCGCTCGAGAAACTAAAGCAAAAGAAGCTGCCGAACGTCGTAAAAATAACATGGGGAGCACCGACAACAATGCGGTGGCAGAAGCCATGGCACGCATTAAGGCGAAGAAAGCCGCCGAGTCGAATGCTGGAGACACCACTGCAACGGACGCTGTTCAAGATAAAAAGGCGCAAATAGCCGCCGCGGTTGCTCGTGCAAAGGCTAAGAAAGCCTCTCCTGCTGCAACGAATAAACAGCCAGCTGACTCCGACGATGTAGAAGTCGACGAGAGCAATGATAAAAAAGCTAAAGTAAACGCGGCCATTGCCAGAGCAAAAGCCAAAAAGGCACAACAAAACACAACGGTGGTGAAGTCTCTCGACGTTACAGAAGAAGCTCATTCTGTAGATGCTGTAGACGAAAAGAAAGCGAAAGTGGCCGCCGCTATCGCTCGCGCCAAGGCAAAGAAACTACGACAGCTTGATGCAGAGCCAGTTCAAAACAACGCGGTAGTAGCTGAATTGGTCACTAAAACAGAGTTACAGCTCTCGCCTGAAGAGATCAAAAAAGCCCGTATTGCTGCAGCTATCGCCAAGGCGAAAGCAAAAAAGCAGTCCACTGTTATTGATGCGTCAGCACCGACGCAAAGTAGCGTGCTAGATAACGATTTAGGGACTCTGACAGAAATAGCACTGTCACCAGAGGATATCAAAAAAGCCCGTATTGCTGCAGCTGTCGCCAAGGCGAAAGCAAAAAAAGCGCAAGCCAAATTGGAAGAGAAGGAATAATTCATGGCATTTAAGTTAGCTTCATCGCCACACTTAAAAGTGCAGCTGCAAACCCAAAGTGTGATGCGAAGAGTCATTTTGTGTGCACTCCCCGGTATCGCTACCCAGTTTTACTTTTTTGGCTGGGGTGTTTTGATCCAAGTATTACTGGCGATTGCTGTTGCTTTGCTCAGTGAATCAGCCGTACTCAAGCTAAGAAAGCGTCCTGTTCGACCGACCATAAGCGACAATAGCGCGGTCCTTACGGCGTTATTAATCGGGGTCTCAATCCCCTCAATAGCACCTTGGTGGGTCGTAGTGATAGGTACTGTCTTTGCCATTGTCATCGTCAAACACCTATACGGTGGCTTAGGGCAAAATATATTTAATCCCGCGATGGCAGCCTATGTCATGTTACTGATCTCCTTTCCAGTACAAATGACCAGTTGGGCAGTACCGTTATCATTAGCGTCAACGCCAATGGATTTAGGGTTAACACTCAAAGCCATTTTTGGAACCATGACGTCAGAGCAACTCAATATATACAAATTGGGTTTTGACGGCATAGCAATGGCGACGCCTCTCGATACAGTAAAGACTGACTTATCACTTGGATTAACCATTACAGAAAGCCTAACGAAAGCCATTTTCTCTGACGGTTACGGCGTAGGTTGGTTTTGGGTAAATATTGCCTACTTACTTGGCGGCCTCGCCATGCTTAAATTAAAAGTTATCCGATGGCAGATAAGTGTCGGCATTATTGCCTCTCTTTTTGTATGCAGTAGCTTTGGTTACTTATTAAGCCCAGACACACACATTGGTCCATTATTCCAACTGTTTTCAGGCGCAACGATGCTGGCCGTATTCTTTATCGCCACCGATCCGGTCACCGCTGCAACCAGCGTACGAGGTAGATTGCTATTTGGTGCCTTAATCGGAGTATTAGTTTATGTTATCCGTACTTATGGTGGCTATCCAGACGCATTTGCCTTCGCGGTTTTACTGGCGAACCTATGTGCACCTTTCATCGATTATTATGTAAAACCACGTAGCTACGGGCATCGCTCTGGAAACTAATCGCCGTTAAATGGCGAGTAAAACAGCGGAACTTAAGTCAAATAGGTGCCATCAAGACTGTGTTTAGAGGCTATATTTTGAAAATCAGTTTAGAGACAATATTTTGAAAAATTCAATGTTAAAAAATGGTTTGTTACTCGCACTATTTGCCCTGCTTTGCACCGGACTAGTCGCCGTAGTCAACCAGCTTACATTTGCTAAAATAAAGCAACAGGAACAGATTGAGCTGGCAAGAGTGCTACATCAGATAATTCCTGATGAATTACATGATAACGAGCTCACAGAACATTGCATAACCATTACATCTGTTGATTTCCTAGGCACTGACAAGCCCCTTCCAGCTTATATTGCTACAAAAGAGGGTATTGGTATTGCCATCGCAATTGAAACTGTTGCACCCGATGGTTACAACGGCGACATTAGAATTATCATCGGCTTAGATAAGTCAGGCACCGTGTTAGGCGTGCGTACACTTTCACATCAAGAAACCCCTGGCTTAGGTGACAAAATCGAGCGAAGAAAATCAGATTGGGTATCTTCGTTCAAAGGGTTATCGATATTGTCAGATAAAGATAAACGCTGGCATGTAAAAAAAGATGGCGGAGAGATAGACCAATTTACTGGTGCTACAATTACACCCAGAGCATTCGTAAAAGCGGTTAAAAAAGCCACGCTATATTTTAATGCACATAAAGACGAACTATTAGATGCGCCCGCTAACTGTGAGGTAGGTAATGAGTGATTATAAAGAGTTAGCCTGGCAAGGACTTTGGAAGAACAACCCAGGGCTAGTTCAATTACTGGGCTTATGTCCGTTGCTCGCCGTTACAGCCACTTTAACCAATGCGTTAGGACTTGGGTTGGCGACATTACTGGTGTTGATTGGTTCGAACATTTTAGTCTCTTTAGTGAGAGATTTTGTCCCGAAAGAGATCCGCATACCGGTGTTTGTAATGATCATTGCCGCATTGGTCACCAGCGTTCAGCTATTCATTAATGCTTATGCCTATGGTCTTTACCTGTCGCTAGGGATATTTTTACCACTGATTGTGACCAACTGCGTCATCATTGGCCGAGCTGAAGCATTTGCCTCGCGAAACAACGTAGCAAAATCAGCCTTCGACGGATTAATGATGGGATTAGGTTTTACTCTCGTACTTTGCGTACTAGGTGCTAGCCGTGAAATATTGGGACAAGGTACGCTCTTTTACGGTGCGGACCAGTTATTAGGTGAATGGGCAAAAGGGTTAACGATCCAGCTTTGGCAAGTCGATACCACTTTTTTGTTAGCCATGCTTCCACCCGGTGCTTTTATCGGAATTGGACTGCTGATCGCGCTTAAAAATGTAATTGATAGTTACTTCGAGGCTAGACAGCCTAAGATTGAGGAAGCAGCGCCAACACGCGTTAGGATCACGAAAGTTAACTAATACAGGTTCATTTAATCTAAAAATATCATCTTCAAAATAATAATAACATCGATGGATACTGGCATATGAACACAGAAAAACGGCGCATTATTTTAGAGCGACTTAGAGATAACAACCCTCATCCTGAAACTGAGCTGAATTTCTCAAGTCCATTTGAGCTGTTAGTGGCAGTGACACTTTCAGCTCAAGCGACCGATGTTAGTGTTAACAAAGCAACAAAAAAATTATTTCCTGTCGCTAATACAGCGCATAGTATTGCCGCCCTTGGGGTTGACGGACTCAAGCAGTATATTAAGACCATTGGCTTATACAACAATAAAGCAATTAATGTCGTTAAAGCCTGTGAGATCTTAGTCGAGCAATATGATGGTGTGGTACCCGAAAATAGAGAAGCATTAGAGGCGCTACCTGGCGTTGGTAGAAAAACAGCTAACGTAGTACTTAATACCGCATTCGGCTGGCCTACCATCGCGGTAGATACTCACATTGACAGAGTTTCAAATCGTACTAAGTTTGCGATGGGTAAAAATGTCGTTGAAGTCGAGAAGAAACTGTTAAAAGTGGTGCCAACTGAATTTAAAGTTGATGTACATCACTGGTTGATTTTACACGGCCGCTACACCTGCATTGCCAGAAAGCCTCGTTGTGGCAGCTGTATAATTGAAGACTTGTGTGAATTTAAAGACAAAATTTACCCTGAAGATTAATAACACCTTCACGGTTTATGATAAATATCACCCATAAAAAAGCCGCTTTCGCGGCTTTTTTTAAAACATATTGATAAAGAAAATAGACAGTCCAACCGCAATAATAACGCTAAGTCCTAGCGACATTTTTAGTTCAGTTTGCATCGGTAACTCCTCGAATAAGTTAATTAATACTATAAGATAAATGAGACTTTATCAGGCTAATTTAAACGTTTTGTGATCTGCGCACGGTCTAATGTAGTCAAAACTCTATCCTAATAACAAACAGTATCCATCGGCTATATTTTCGATATAATTCAATGAGAAAAAACAACAAATAAAGAGGACGAAATGGCACAGTTACTACATACCATGTTACGCGTAGGAAATTTGGAGCGCAGTATTGAATTTTACACCCAAGTTATGGGTATGAAATTATTACGTAAAAGCGAAAATAGTGAATACAAATATACCCTAGCATTTGTTGGCTACGATGAAGAATCTACAGGCAGTGCGGTGATTGAACTGACCTATAACTGGGGCACTGAAGAATATGACATGGGTAACGCTTTTGGCCATATAGCCATAGGTGAAGAAGATATTTATGCCCGTTGTGAAGCAATAGCCAACGCTGGCGCTAAAGTTCTACGTCCAGCGGGTCCCGTTGCTGGCGGCAGTACTGTCATTGCCTTTGTAGAAGACCCTGATGGTTATAAGATCGAGCTAATCCAAATGAGCTCATCTCAGCAAGGCTTGGGATAACGTTTAGACAAAATGAACGCAAAAAAAAGCGCCTTTCGGCGCTTTTTTATTAGCTTTAAACTCTATTCTCTAGAACTGTTTATTAGTACTCGTTTTTAAATCAGTTTTAAACTTAGAACTTAACGGTTACACCCGCAAAGTACTGACGACCGATGGTGTCATAAACTTCTGGAACTGTTCCACCGTCACTGCCGTTAGAAACGTTTGATGGTTCTTCGTCAGTTAGGTTTTTAACACCAGCACTTACCATCCAAGTATCATTGATAAAGTAGCTAGCTGAAACATTATGATAAAGCATAGAATCAACCTTAGTGCCTTCGCCTAAGTCATCCATCTCACCGATATAACGGTTGAAGTACATAACATTCCAATCATCTTGACCAGCTTTGATACTAAAGTTGTTACGTACTTGAGCATATGCACCGAAGTTACCATCGATAGTGTTTGTGTAATCAACGCCATCTTGCTCAAAGTTCAGCAAGTAAGTGGTGTCATTACTAACGGTCCAGTCTAGATTTAACACTTCAAAGCTATATGCTAGGTTAAAATCGATACCGCTAGTGTCTTGGTAACCGACGTTAGTTAGTGAGTTGGTAAGGTTATCTAGATCACCGTCTGCACCAATATTAAAGGCTTCACACGCTGCTTGGTCACCCGCAAAACAGTTGTTCAAACCATTTTGAGTATCCATACGTGCAATCGCATTCTTCACTTTAAAGCGCCAGTAATCGACAGTCAGTGACATGCCATCAACATAGCTAGGCGAATACACTAAACCCGCAGTGTAAGACTCAGACTCTTCAGGTTTAAGGTTTTCATCTGAAGTACGGTTAACTAAGATCTGTGGGTCTTGCTCATTACCCCATGGGTCTTTAAGATAATCGAATGAACCTGAGTTTCCGCCGTATAGCTCGCTGACACTTGGTGCACGGAAACCTGTCGCTGCAACTGTACGGATCATTAAGTCATCAGTCGCTGCGTATGTTAGACCAATTTTCCAAGTCGATGCGTTACCGAATGTAGAGTAATCGTCGAAACGAAGCGCGAATTCACCGGTTAGCTTATCAGTAAACGGCACGCTGACTTCTTGGAAAACAGAAATTACGTTGTAGTTACCATCAGTAGGATCTTGTTGAGCAGCGGTACTTTCACCTGCAACCACAATTGGGTCTGGATTGTAGAAACCACTCTCATAACGGTATTCTGCACCGATAGCGTAAGCTACAGCACCTGCATCAAGGTCAAAAAGCTCACCGGTTAGACCCGCAGAGAATACATGTTGCTCATTACCACCATCAGACTGTTCATCATAAGAAACACTGTTAAGCAAATCTTGATCTGTCATTGGCTGACCACTGAACCATGCATCTTGATCAGCATAGATTGCATCTGTCATGATTGTTGCATTGATCGAGTTTTCTACCGCGGTTTCAGCTTTGTTTTTACCGTAAGTATAAGAAATATCCCAATCCATACCGGTATTGACATCAATTGAACCAGCAAGAGCAGCTGAGACACGTAATGTGTCAGTGTCCTGAGTATAAACACGAGGACCAACGTCATTCATACGTTTTCTGTAGTTTATCTCGCCTTTATCATCAGCAACAATACCACCAGCCGCCATTTCAGGCGTAATTTCTGCACAAGTTAATGGATCTTGACCTGTCTTACAGACATCTAGCTGTAAATTTGCTGGCTGAGGCGCCAACTGCTGGTTTGACTTACGCTTGGTGTAAAGAATATCACCCGTTAGCACTAGCTCATCGCCAAGCTCTTGAGTCATGTTAGCAAACAAGCTGTAACGCTTACTTGGGGTCTGGTAAAAACTGTCTTGAGTATAATCATAGCCTTGCCCTTGGGGAACCCACGCAGTGCCATCATTATTCTTAACTTCTGTTTTATTGTTGCCTTTGTCATCTAGTATTGGATTTCCATTCTCATCCAATTGATTTCCAACAATGCCGCCATTTGGCGTAAATGAACTGTTACCTGGATCTGTCCAGTCACGATCAGATTGAACAACACCACGACGCTCAGAGTAAGCAGCACCGAATGTGTAGTTACCTGTATCGGTATTAAAACCGTAAAGCGCACTGATTTCGCCGTTTTCACCGTCGCTCTTATCAGTCATGCCACCAGTTACATCTATCTGGAAGCCATCAAAATCTTTTTTAGTGATGATGTTAACAACACCTGCAATAGCGTCAGAGCCATAGACTGCTGATGCACCATCTTTTAGAATCTCTACACGTGCAATCATTGCAACAGGGATAGAGTTAAGATCCACAGCGCTATCAGCACCTGAACCTGAGTTAACCATACGGCGACCGTTAAGCAATACTAACGTACGCTGTGAGCCCATACCACGAAGGTCAACTTGAGCAACACCGTCTGAACCGTTGTTAGTACTTGACCCCATAGCAGCACCAGCCATAGAAGTTTGTGCTTGTAGCATTTGGTCGACAGAAGTAAAGCCTTCAGCTTTAATTGTTGCTGCGTCAATAACGGTAACTGGAGAGGCTGTTTCCATATCCTGTCGTTGAATACGGGAGCCGGTTACAGCGATACGCTCTACTTTAGCTTCCTCTTCAGCGTAGGCTGCTGTAGAAACAGTAATTGCTGATGTAGATACAGATGCGATCAATCCGAACTTTATTGCAGAGGCCAATTTCGATGGTCTGTTCATTTATGTCGTACTCCCTAGCTTAATTATTTTTATATGCACGTCATTTGTTATCAGTGACGTTGCTAGAGATACTGCAATTTCACGTTTATGCCGTCAATCCACCAAATCGTTAACCATTTACTTTGCCTTGTTAACTAATATGGTAAATAAAGTAATCATAAATCGAGCTGGTCGTTTTTCATGAAAGCA
>NZ_PJBM01000158.1:0-12842 GCF_002836075.1 Shewanella sp. GutDb-MelDb
ACCAAAAGCTTTCTCTTGCACTAAAGTCGCTCGTGCCGATGCCATGCTAGCTTGTGCATCAATGAGTGCAGCGTCATAATCGCTTGGATCAATCTTTGCTAATACGTCGCCTTTTTTGACGAAACCACCGCGGACAAACTTGTCTGACAAATAAACAATTTCACCATTTACTTGCGAAACCAATTCAGTTTCATATTTTGCTGCAACAACACCGTAAGAATTGACTGAAAAGTCCATCGGCTTGATTTCAACTGCTTGCACCGACACTAAAGGGGTCGTATCAAGCTCCGGTTTCTCTTCAGGGGGCTTTTTCAATGCCGATATTCCAATAAATCCAGCGACACCTAATGCAATCACTACCACGGGTAGAATTATTTGTTTTTTCGTAGCCACAAACACGTCCTCTTGTTGAAGCAGTTCCAACACATACTGCAATTGAACCTTGATCCTGATGCTTGTACGGCCAAGGTCAGCGCAATCGAATAATTATTTTGAACGTATGTTAATAGATATAAGTAATTGTAACAGTGTGATTGTGTAAACGTGTGTTTCGGAAGGGGACTGTATTGTTCTATTTGTGGTGCACTGAGTGGGTTGTCATTTAAACTTAGACAAGGAGTGTATCGGTAAATTAATCAACAATTACAAGAGTATATTGTGTTTTAAAATGTAGAGGATATGTCTAAACTTAGTTTTTAATGGTCTTTTTTTGCTATATTTAGGGATATTCTGAATGGTTAAAAATGTAACAAACTGAACCTCCGTAGAGGCTGGTAATGGTTAACGCGATAGAGATAAGCAAAAGATGTTTCAATTGTACAAACAAAGAATCTGTCGGCGAAGGACATTGCATCCTTCACCAATAACATCTTTTACAAAAATAGGAATAGAGTACAAAATTAAAAATGCTTTCACTAAATCGGTGAGTTTATGGGATTAACCACAGCACTTTTTAAACTTGTTGCCACTACCACATGGGCAAGGTTCATTTCGATTAGGTTGTTTTTCAACGCGCGTCGTTTCAGGTCGATTAAGAATACCCATTAAATCGATAACGTTTTCTTCAATAGTCGCGTCAATGGTCACGTTTCCAAGAAGCTGGTTATCAGACAGTAAGAGGTTTACCTCTTTAAGGCGCTCTTCACTTTGAACCGTTAAAACAAGAGGGTTTACGTCGGTACCAAGCTTGGCTACACGTTTAGTATTGAATCCGTAACTTTCATGTTTCGGTTTAGGGTTTTTGCGACCTTTAAAAAAAAATTTGTCTGACATCGTTACCAAGCTCTAGTGTGAAAAGTGTAATAGGACGCATGCTTATACAGGAAAATGGCACATTTTGATATATTTGGAGCCCAACTCTAGCGTAATTGGGTAGATAAACACCCTTTTTGAGTATTACATCGCAATTAGCAAATAAGTTTAGCTCTGTGAGGCGTGATGACGATTAGGCGTTAGACTTCCGATACTCAGCGCTTGGCAAGATAGAGTGGCTTAAAAAGGAGTATATTGGTGTAAGGACAGTGTATTCGACCTTTTTGCTAATTCCGCATTGCCGAAAAGTTTGTTAAAATCGCTGAAAATTAAAGGAGAGCGTTATTTATGCCAGTTTATGTCGTGGGCCACAAAATCCCAGATTCAGATTCAATTTGTGGTGCAATTGCACTTGCACATCTAAGAAACCAAATTGGAGAAGCTTCTATTGCTTCTCGTTTAGGTGAAATATCACCTGAAACTGCGTTTATTTTAGAAAAGTTTGGTTTTGACGCACCAGAACTCAAGATGAGCTACGCTGGCGAGGAAGTATACATTGTTGATCACTCTGAGCTTACTCAAGCGCCGGATGATATCGCTGAAGCGACAATTGTCGGTATTGTTGACCACCATAAATTGGGTGATCTAACAACCTCTACACCGCTCGAATGTTGGATCCGTCCAGTAGGCTGTAGCAACACTATTATTAAAATGATGTATGACTTTTATAATGTCGAGATCCCTAAAGGGATTGCTGGCATTATGATGTGTGCCATCCTAAGTGATACCGTCATCTTTAAATCACCCACCTGTACTACCGCTGATATTAAGTGTGTTGAAGCACTTGCTGAAATCGCTGGTATTGAAGACTTTAAAGAACTTGGCATGGATATGTTTAAAGTGAAATCCGCAGTGCAGGGCACACCAGCACGTGATCTCGTACTACGTGATTTTAAAGACTTCAATATGAACGGGAATTTAGTCGGCATTGGCCAGCTAGAAGTGATTGATTTGTCGGTGTTTGATGATATTAAAGCCGGTTTAGCCGCTGATATCGCATTATTAAAAGCTGAAGGCAAACGTCACAGCGTTTTGTTGCTACTGACTGATATAATGAAAGAAGGTTCAGAAATGCTTATCGTTAGTGACGATTTAAGCATTATCGAATCTGCTTTTGATAAGCACTCAACTGACGCTAAATTTTGGCTTGATGGCGTGCTGAGTCGTAAGAAGCAAGTGGTTCCGCCTTTGCAAGCCGCTTTCGCTTAGACAGAAAATGCATCAAAAAGGCCGAACATATGTTCGGCCTTTTTATTTACTTCCAATATGTCAATTATGGTTTTGTTTTATAAAGAGACTTCAACCGGAGCTGAGCTTTGCCCAATAAGCTTTTAGGGTCGTAGTTTCCTTGCTTATCCGCTTTACCCGCTTTAATTCCAGTGAGTAGTTCTATCGCTTCATCTACGTGGCTGATGGCCCATATATGAAATTTCCCTTTTTTAACGGCATCGACGATATCAGCTCTAAGCATCAAATTATGAATATTTGAAGCTGGAATGATCACGCCTTGACTGCTCTTGCGGCCTTTAATTTTACAGACATCAAAGAAACCTTCAATTTTCTCGTTAACCCCACCAATAGGCTGAGATTCCCCAAACTGGTTCATTGAACCGGTAATTGCAATATCCTGTCTCAGTGGCTGGTCAGCAAAAGAGGACAACATCGCGCATAGCTCAGCCATAGTGGCACTATCACCATCAACACCGCCATAGGATTGCTCAAAAGTCAGGTGCGTCGACAGGGGGATTTTATCTGTTTTACCCAAGATCGAAGCAATATAAGCGGTTAAAATCATCACACCTTTTGAGTGAATACTACCGCTGAGTTCAACCGTGCGTTCAATATCAAATACGCGCCCTTCACCGAAAGAGGTGGTCGCTGTAATCCGACTTGGTGAACCAAACTGGTAGTCAGTCGTCGACATGACTGATAGTGCATTAACTTGACCGGTTTGCTTACCTTCAGTGGCAATTAAGGTAGTGCCGTTAATGAAACTTTGCATGTAATCGTCTTTAGCACGACATATACGCTGCTCTTTGTTGATTAATGCTTGTTCGACATGACTGGTACGGATCATATTTGAACTGACGGCCCGCGCGCAGTAGTTTGCCTCTCTGAGTAAATTAGCAATATCAACCGAGTGCAAAGAGAGCATATTCTGATCGTCGGCTTGCCGAGAGCTAAACTCAATTATCCGTGCTATCGCTTTGCGATCGCAATGCAGCATCTTATTGCTGTGTACAATGCTAGAGATAAACTGCGCGTAATGGCTCTCAGAGTCATCGGTTCTTGGCATTCTATCTTCAAAATCAGCTGTGACTCTGAATAGCTCGGTAAACTCAGCGTCATATTGCTGTAATAGCTTGTAGGTGGCAAAGTCGCCAAACAGAATGATTTTCACATCTAACGGTATTGCTTCCGGCTCGAGAGAGATAGCGCCGGACAACGTCACTTCACGCTCAAGAGAGGTCAAGCTCAATTTACGTGAACGTAATGCGCGTTTAAGACCATCCCAAACGTAGGGATGCTCAAGTACTTTAACCGCATCGATCATCAATACGCCACCATTTGCTTTATGCAAGCTACCTGGACGGATCAAAGAGAAATCGGTAAATACTGTGCCCTTGTAAGTCGCTGTTTCCACGTAACCAAATATAGTGTGGTAGTTAGGTGTCTCTTCAACAATTATCGGCTGATACGGAGAGTCCTGTGCAACCAGTACGTTAATTTGGTAGCGCCTTGGCATCTTCTTGCTCATTGATGCGTAGGCTAGGGCAGCTTGCTCTTCACTTTCTTCAAGAAAGATATCAAGGTTGTCCAAAATATCTTTGTGCATCGCTTTTATAAAAGCTTTAACGTTAGCTTGATCTTTATAGCTTTCTTTTAGCTTGGTAAAGGCAAGCGACAAGACTTCTTCTGCCACTTGTTCATCATGCTTTTGCTGTTTTTCAGAATACTCGTCTTCCCATACCGTTATCTGTCTAACGATACCGCGAAGTTTTGATTCAAGTCCGCTAATTGCCGTTTGCAGTGTGTCTTGCTTTTTTGCCGACAGCATTAGGTAGCTAGCTTCTGTATGTGGCTCTTCACCATCAAGTGCCACTAGCTCGTAGTTTCCTTGCGCAGAAATTGATAAAGAGATGCTCTCTTTTTTGGCTTCCTCGGTGAGTAAAACTAACGCTTCTTCTTGCTTTGCGGCTAATTGATTTTTCAATTTATCAGCACGAGAAAAATACATGTCATTATCAAACGCTAAAGGTAAACCTTTAGCTAATTTGAGCATTAACTTTTCAATCTGCTTTTTAAATTCGAGTCCACTTCCCGCGGGAAGCTTGAGTACTTTAGGGCTGCGCGTATCGTCAAAATTGACGACATAGCACCAATCATAAAGCGTACGCCCGTTAGCGTTTTCTTTTTGTCGACTCAGGTGGCGTAACACCATAGTACGTTTGCCTAGTCCATTACGGCCTAGTGCATAAATGTTGTAACCTTTTTCTTTCATGGACAGTGCAAATTCAACAGCTTGCTGCGCTCTTTCTTGGCCGACAATTTTGTCTAGCGGCTCTAAATGCTTGGTTGATTTACAGGTAGGCGCAAGCTGATTAAGTCCTGAAGTTCGATATAGCTGGTCACTGCTGAGAGGTGTTATTGGCATAGTCGTTCCTCTTATGACGGTTAATAATTCTACTCTATACAGTTAGATAGCATTTATCCGCAAAAAATTGATATGAATGAGTAAAATCACCGCTATATGGGCTCAAGTGCTGTATAAGTAAACAAAGTGACCTTGTTCGCTTTTTATTTACTGAGATGCGGATGTTCAATTCTGGCTGAATTGTTCTAAAGGTGTGTAAAAAATAGACGGCTATCGTAACGTTTGCGCAGCAAGTATTGATCAAATGTTAGGGGCTGCGCTAACAATCCCTTATTACAATGAAAACCGTTTCTCGCCATCAAATGATATTACGACTCTATCATTCAACTTCAAATACGGCGCTTATATCTGGCGCGGATTGTAATAGATTAAGACAATAGCAGTGTCGTTAATGCTGATGCAGTTAACGACATAAACCTCTGTTATTTCGCGCCGATAATTTATGCCCTAGCAATCATAAGCCTTTTAAGTATTGAGCTCGGGTTGAAGCTGAAAGCGCTTGCTTAAGAAAGTTAACCTGCTCAGGATTAGAGTCTGGGGTCAATAACCGCTTAACAGCACTAACAAGATCTGCTTTTGGCCACACAAATTGACTCTGTGTTTCTATCGCTCTTAGATCCAACAATATATGTTCAAATTTATTGGGGATTTCATGAATAATGTCTGGGTTGAAGAAGTGCTCTGCACCGATCAAGTTATTGTGATCCCGCCTTTTTTTATCAATGATAAAACTGACGTCTTTAACATTAGTAATTGTCGTCTGTTTTTTGCAAACCGATAGGCACTCGCTATCCATTACAGACTTATCGCAACCAGAAGATTGTAAGAACAAACACTGTCGACTCGTCATCAGTAATACGGGATGCAATGCGCTGTAATGTAGGCTGAAATTCTGTGGTGGATTAATGGCTTTTATCTGTTTTGCATTAAGTTCATTAGAGATAAATGCGCCAACACAACCTACTTTTTTCAAACTGTGCAAACTAAATGAATTACTGGTATTGAGGTGGGGCCCTGCAATCCAGTTAACACCCAAGGTATGTGCGATATGGCCTACACCGCTATTATTGGTGGCTATCAGTGTTTGCGGAATACTCTTAAGCAGTTGTGCTACCGTAATAAAGTCTGCTTGCAGCACGATGGCGCCAAACCAGGGAGTGAGTTCTGGGTGTGCGTTGAACAGCGCAATGAGTTTTTCCTGTTCAATGGCAATTGAGTCAGGCACCGCGTAGTAAAATCTCACTTGTTCAGTCGAGCTTTGTTGCTTTAATTGTGTGTATAAGGCCAGATCTTTTCGATTACCGATCAAAACAGATAACTCAGTTGGCCGCGCGGTATTTTGGCGTGTGTTCAATACTGCATTAGCGAGGCGTTGTTTACGAATATCACTGAATTCAATCGGCTTATATAGCGCCTTGTTGCCGTTCAAAAACGTTACAATGGCCGTTTTCATCTGTGTCAGTTCTTTAAAAGAGAGGTAAATGGCGCTTGCCAAGCCGGTGCAGTTAACTTTCTTTAGCACATGTTTATAAGAATTGAGGCTAGCGAAGCGGCTGGTGAGTTCCTCAACCGATAAATGATACTTGTCCGCAGCGGTTAAACAGCTTGTTGATATCACGCTAAAACTTGGGGTGTCACTCGCCGCGACAAAAACACTAATGTTAAGTGGAGTGCCAATATCACCGCTGATCTGTAGCTCAATTTCAGGCTTACTAATATCCAACGTTTTGATTTGTTCAGTTACTGAATCAATAATAAGGGTTTTCTTATCATAGAGCCGTTGCTTAACGACCTGAATAACCTCACTTGTCGGTTGGTCACTTTTAGACGCTATCGCGCTAAAGTGTTGTACAGCGTTATCTCGGGGATTGTCGATGTACATCTCTTTGCCCACGTTCCCCGTTAGATAGCCGTTGGTAAAGTCACGGTTAAACACCGTATATAGTGCTGTTTTATCACTTGTTAATGTTTGCTGCTGTTGCAGTTTTGTCAGTTGCTGCCGCCAAGTATCAATAACGCTATAAACGTAATGGGATTTTTTTATCCGGCCTTCAACTTTTAATGAATCAACACCCGCGTTAATGAGACTTTCAAGATCATCAAAGGCGGAATTGTCTTTCATATTTAAAGGGTAATCAGATCCTACATCCGTACGTTGATATTGATCTCTACAGGGTTGACTACAGCGGCCGCGATTACCCGAATTACCGCCGTGCGCGGAGCTGAAATAACAAAGGCCAGAAAAGCCGATGCAGTTGGAGCCATGTACAAATACTTCCGTTAGCATGTCGAGCCTATGCGCCATCGTCGATAACTCGGTGATCTCACCAAGATCCAACTCTCTAGACAGGTTTGCTCGCGTAGCTCCCATCTCCTTTAAAAACGCCAGTTGACCGCTATTGTGAGTGGTTAATTGAGTTGAGGCATGCACCGCTAAACTGGGGTAATAACGGGAAATAATGTCAAACACACCGAGATCTTGCACAATGACACCGTCAATATCGGTATTCACAAGTTGGTTGAGTAGTTTGAAAAGAGCGGGTAACTCATGCTCTAGCACAATAATATTCAAGGTTAAAAATAACTCACAGTGGTGCTGATGAGCGACTCTTAATAATCCGCATAGCTGTTCAAAATTGAGATTTTCAGCGCGTTTTCGAGCATTGAAATTATCAAGGCCGCAATAAACGGCATCAGCCCCTGCAACGATAGCCGCTTTGATTGACTCTATATCACCACCCGGTGCCAACAACTCGATTTTTCTCACGATATATATCAACCTACAACATGTATGACTAAGATCTTCAAATAGGCAAACGATGTGCTGTATTAGAAGCTGTTAAAAATGGATTTTAGTGATTCAATAATCCCGTGGCTACGGAACATGATTAACTTATGACTAAACTATGAAGTTGATCGCCTTTGACTCGCATTTTCGACCTATCCATTATTGAATGATGCTCTGACATACAACACCTGAGCAATTGAAGCGGCAATTCGCTTAGACAGAAATAGGCTTCAACAGAGCTACAAATGTTAGTTTTATCGCTATGCAATGGTCCAGGATTGTTTGCTGAGGCGTTAATGGATCAAAATCTGGCAAAAGATTGCTCAATATTGCCTTTTATTGCACAAGGTTAATTGATATAAAGTGAAAAAGCTCATAGGATCAGCATTCACTTATCAATATCAAGATTGAAGTAAATGAACAACGATACCAAACTTAATGATGCCCAGCTTGAGCTGTATTTTATTTATGACAGTCATTGTCCATGGAGCTATGCAACAACGCCCTTAGTTAATGCTCTATGTGAAGCTTTTCCAACCATACAACTTCACTTACTGCACTGCTGCCACTTTGACGGCACAGATTCAGCGGGTCTTGACCAAGTTGACGCGATTAAAAAGCTATCTAAGGTTAAGTTTGGTAGAGAGCATATTCGTTATGCAAACAGCCCAAAAGATGCCACTAAGGTCGCCAATCTAATGGCTTGGCTGGAAACCAAACAACCAGATAAAATGCTAACCGTGCTTACTGCATTACAGCATGCTCATTTTGTCGAAGGCAATCCACTGACCAACAAACATGATTTTAGCACCATCATTGATACTCATAAGATATCGCCATCGAATAAGGTGTTTAGAGAGGAGTTAATCAATGATGCTGAGCAGACGCTGGCGGGGATTGCTGAGATCTATGAAGTTATTGGTACAACATCATTTCCAGTGCTAATGTTAACCGTTGATGACCAAGGTATTTTCATTGATCATTCAAAGTATTTAGCGGCCCCTGAAACCGTTGTTGAAGCAGTGCGACAAGAGGCTGAACACTTAGACTAATACTGAGTGCTGAGGCTTGTGACTTATTGCTCCCGATTGTGATTGAGTTACAGGCCTTTCTATTCAGAACAACGCTAAGGTAATAAACTCAGTTTAACGCCAGCAACACCGTATAATTGAACAAAACGATGCCCGTTTACGGTTAAGCAGTTAAGTCATTTTCAGCAGTGTATTTTCTTATTTGCGAGGCCACTTACAATGCTTGTAATCAAAGCCCAGCTAGTAAGCCCCGAGCCAGAGCATTTAGAACAGATGCTGACTTGGTTCACCGATACACAAGCGGTATTTGATTGGGCTGGCCCAAATTTTAGATATCCCTACAATCTAAGCTCTTTTACAGCAGATCTTACGCTTGATAAACTAGCTTCTTTTGTATTAGTCTCTGACAAAAAACAGCTTTTAGGCTTTGGCCAATACTACCGGCGAATCGATAGGTGTCACTTAGGTAGAATCGTCATCAGTCCACAATGGCGTGGTAACGGTTTAGCCAAAATGCTTATAGAACAGCTGACAGCCAAAGGGCTTAAGGCGTTCAATGTTGAGCAAAGTTCATTGTTTGTGTTATCTCACAACCACCAAGCATTATACACCTACCTGAAATTGGGTTTTGTGCAAAGCGAATACCCCGCAGCAATACCGCTACAACACTGTTTGTACATGATTAAATAAACCCATTCGAGCGGTAACCCAGTCTCATCTACTCGCTAGAGTTAACCCCGCCATAGATGTCGATAGTTAAGCCTCTTTCTTCAATGTAATTTTTCGGCGTTAAGCCAATTTATTTTTTAAGTTACCGAATGAGATGAGGTTGGTCACTAAAGTCGAATGTTAACGCCACATCAACCCAATCAATGTCCGTTGCATTGCGCTGATACAAATATTCTAACATCGTTTCTAATTTGTTCATCGACTGGCATTGTTTCATCGTGAGCCCGATGACTCGATTAAAACTGCGCTCTAACGTTCTCTGCGAGCAAGACAGCTGCGGAAATAGGTGTTGAATCTAATAGTGGCAGCACCTTACGGGTTATTTCACTATGTTGATCTTCGATAGCATTGTTTAACAATGGTAAAAATAGCTCATCTAGCTTTGCACAACACACTGGAGGATCTGTACGCCCTAGTTGTAAAAGTGATCCCACCGAAAAATCAGTGACAGAAAGCCATTGCGCTATATCAATGCTCGCCGCAGAGTTTAGGCTTGGGTGATTGTAGTTGGGTAGATCAACCGAGTGCATCGATGTTTTAACTGTGCTTTTACATTGGCTTTAGATTAGTTTTTCTCTTTCTGTGCACGACACAAAAATTACCACGCTTAGTGCGGCATTTTGAGCATCTTTCACAATCAACTGCAGCTTTTTTGCCTTGTTTCCAGCGCTTAATTAAATGAGGTTCTGCCAGCAAAGGTCTTGATATTGCGAAGTATTGGATATTGGTTTTGTAGGCAATCTCTTCAATCGCAGTAATGTCACTCAATCCGCCAACGGTAATAATGGGGACATTGACGTCTTGGCTAATAACATGGCCATATTCATGGAAGTAGCCTTCTTGTTGAATAGTATAGCCATCAAAACATTGACCAATCATGGTGCTGGCCTTGCCATGGATATTCCCTGAGATGATAATAGCATCCACGCCAATCGCTTCTAATTTTTTACAAATTATGCGGGTTTCAGCAAAGGTTAACCCCCCCTCAAAAAACTCAGATGCGGTTAATTTAACTAATATTGGATAGTCTTCACCTACAAGCTTTCTTATCTCTGCATAGATCTCTACTAATAGTCTCATTCGATTGTCTAAGCTGCCACCATATTCATCTTCTCTTCGATTGTAATATGGGCTTAAAAACTGATTGATCAAGTAGCTATGTGCCGCGTGTATTTCGACTCCATCAAACCCCGATGATTGAGCTCTTCGACTTGCTTGAGCAAATGCTTCAACGATGTAATCTATTTCATCCTTGGTCATGGCTTTGCCTAAAGTTAGTGTACCTCTTTCGCACACTTCACTCGGCGCATAGATCACTCTTTCGCCCACATTATGCGTGGTTTTTGTGCCACCGTAGGCAAGTTGCATCACTATTTTGGCATCATTGCTGTGTACCAACTCGGTGAGTTTTTTGTATTCAGTGATAAAGGAATCATTGTACATTCCCATCATGCCGGCATTAGGCTGCTCTTCTTCTACAATATTGGCGTAACCCGTGACAATGAGACCGACTTCTCCTTTAGCGAGTTCTGCGTAGATAGCGTACAACTTATCTGTCATATGGCCATCTTCAGTCGCCATATTTTCCCAGGTAGCGCTTCGAATGAAGCGATTTTTCAATGTCATCTTGCCAATACAGGTTTCTGCAAACAAAGTACTCAAGTCTAATCCTCTTAAAAATCGATTTTTGTAATATAGCGTGATCATGAGATAAAAAAGAACAGCCATGCATTAAGCATGGCTGTTCTTTTTTGCTATGTACGAATCAGCAATAACTAATATTACCTCCAATATAGAAGACAATCCTTAATCTGGATTAAGATAGTGTCATATAAATCATCTGAAAACCGGTTTAAAACGAGTGATGATCATCACTCAATAGGGAGTCGAACACGCATACCGCCTGAGCATAGCAGGCTCAGAGTTGAGCGTAGATTACCTACTCATAATTACTGGCGTTTGCACTACAGAGGTCTGTTAGTACTGCGATCCTCAAGCCGTTTTTCAATCTTTAATGGCTATTATTCTTGAATCTGACATCTATATATAGTTAAAGCGCTATTTGTGCTTTGCAATGCTGTAACGAGAATAATATTAAAGGAAAGGGCACTTAAAAGATTGAAGTAATACCACTGATTTTAATAAGGATTAATGTTTAAATGGGATTTGTGCATTCATTAACGACGTATTATCAGGATATTATGAAAACCATTGGACTGTTAGGCGGGATGAGTTGGGAATCAACGAGTAACTATTACAAGGCACTCAATGAAGGCGTTAAATCTAAGCTTGGTGGATTACATTCAGCCAAAATATGCCTTTATAGCGTCGATTTCGCTGAAATTGAGTTACTGCAACATCAAGGAAAATGGACTGAGACTGCAGACATTCTTGTTCACGCCGCTAAAGCCGTAGAACTTGCGGGTGCTGATTTTATAATGATTTGTACCAATACTATGCACAAAGTTGTCCCTGAAATAGAAGCTAAAATTACCATTCCTATCCTACATATTGCCGACGCGACCGCAGAGCAACTGGTTAAAGATGGCATAACAACGGTCGGGCTTTTAGGAACACGCTTTACCATGGAACAAGACTTCTATAAGGCTCGGTTAACTGAAAAGTACGGTATCAATGTCAACGTCCCCAATTCAGCTGAGCAAACGGTAATACACAACATAATCTACGATGAGCTATGCCTAGGCGAGATAAAGCAGGGATCTAAAGAAAAATACTTAGAGGTTATTAACACGCTATTTCAGCAAGGCTCTGAGGCTATCATATTAGGCTGCACGGAGATTGCGTTACTTGTTCAACAAGCAGACACAGAAATCCCATTGTACGATACGACTGAAATTCACGCGAGAAGGGGTGTTGAGCAGGCATTAGCGTCTGTTTAGTCGTACTCATCCTTTAAGGTTAACGGCTTACAAATAGATAATTTCAGCTTTAAAACGTTAAGTGGTAGCTCCTGTTTGCCGCTAATATCGACTAAATTCGCAGTTCATAAACTTGAATTTTATTTAACGACGGTTCAAATGCCACTTTTATGGCAATCGACCGAGTACTAAAGACCATACAATAAAGATGTAATCTTTATCTTAAATAGTTGAATTTCAAATTAATCAAAAAAACTAGGGCCATTTGTTGTCCGATAGGATAGGAGCAGCTTAATACCGTATTAACAGCTCAAGTTTAGGTCGATTTGAAATTCAATTGCCATTCAGCCCCAGACAAACTGACGAAGTGCTATCAGCAAAAATTTACAATCTATTACCGGGAAAGTAACATCAGAGATGATTGATTTCAGCAATAAGCTGCATGTTGC
>NZ_PJBM01000159.1:0-12812 GCF_002836075.1 Shewanella sp. GutDb-MelDb
CGCAATCCGAAAAGGATGTCGAACCTGTACGGAGCTTATGAATTAAATATAACCGGTGATTAGACCGGGGGGGATTACTTGCCTGTATTTAATTACCCACATTGATTTATATAAGTAAAAAACAATTTTTCATATAAGTGCAAACTAAGCACTAAAAAATTTGAATACAATCGGAATATAATGATGATGAAAACTAAAAGAGCGTTTTGTATCTCTCTTATTGCAAGCGCTATTGCATTAAGTAGCTTTAACACCGTTGCTGCGGATGAAGAAGACGGTATTAATATTCACGGTGGCGTGCGTATTAACTACTCATATAAAGACTACAGTGAGAGTTCAAAAGATAAAGGGGGTGACATGACCTTTAACATGGCATCTCTACGATTCGACGGTAAACTTGGTGACTGGGGTTTAAGGTCGGATTATCGTTTTACTGCCGATACTAACTATATTAAATATGGCTATGCATTCTACAATTTAAATCCTGAATGGGAACTTCAATTCGGTATTAACCAAGTTCCATTCGGTAACTTAGGTTATATCTCTAACAGCTACTGGTTCGGCCTTCCTTATTATCTTGGTTTTGAAGACGACTATGATATTGGTGCAAAAGCCACCTTTGAGAAAAATGGTTGGCACACTGATATGGCCTTCTACAAGAGCGCCGAATATGCAGCAAGCGAAAACAAACAGTACGCAGCTGACCTGTATACCGGCACTATCAACGGTACCGAATATAACAACGAAGAGACCAATCAGCTTAACCTTCGCCAAACCTACACCATGGAGCACGAAGGCGGATCAACTACTTTTGGTGGCTCAGTTGAGGTTGGTCAGATCTATAACTCTAAAACGGGTAACAATGGCGACAGATACGCTTTTGCGGCTAGTCTTGACAGCAAGTTCCATGGTTGGAACCTACAACTTCAAGCTATGCAGTATGAATATGATGCCGCTGATAGCGCAGATGACAACAAAATAGCCATCGCAGTGGTCAGCTGGCAGTATGAAATTGCTTCTAAGGCACAGGTATACAGTGTCAACTTAGCAAAAACAATTCCAACCGATTGGGGTAGCGTAAAGTTCTACAATGACTTCGGTCTGATGACGCCAGATGTTGCCGATGTCACCTACGATGACAGCATGCAGAACGTACTAGGTGCGGCCATTGCCGCTGGTCCTACTTACACCCAGATTGACTTCATCATGGGTAAGAACATGACTTTCTCAACGGCAAACAACGACCATATCGGCCTGCCTGAAGTGGGTGATGATTGGGATAAGCGCTTCAACATCAGCATGGCTTATTACTTCTAAACAAGCACGGAGGAGGTAAGCAATTAGCTACACCCAGATTAATTGCTCCTCTTCCAATTTAAGGGTTAACACGGTCTCATCTCGACGTATTACATGGACATCTTATGACCCAGCCTTCGCCCTGCCGAAGGTTTTTTTACACCAAAGGAATGAAGTGATCAAATCATGATGAACCTTAAAAACATATCGGTTAATAAAAAAATCGGCTTAGCCTTTAGCTGCGTCGCCGTGGCTGTAATCGCCCTCTGCATGTTATTTATATCGGGACTGAACAACACACGCGATAATATTTTATCTCTGACTGATGAAGTGTTACCCAACGTAATAGCAGTCGAAAAAATCAAATATGTCACCATCTTCATTCGCCGGGATCAGTTCTCCTTTCTTCCCAGTATTGGCGATCCCGGAATGAAGGGCTGGATGCAAACGACCGACAATATGATTAATGATGTCACCGACATGATTGACGCCTATGAAAAGCACATACAGACAGAGGATGAACGCCAAGCTCTCACATTAGCGAGACGCCACTGGCAAGATTACCTCAGTGCCCAGAGTGGTTTCAACGACATCGTTCTGCAAAATGATCTGTCAGGCGCAAATAAATACCTCCTCAGCTCTTACAAACAGTTTAATAAGATGCAAGACGCCTTAACCAAGCTCACAGAGATCAATTTGGCACGCACCGCAGACGACCGCACCAATACGCTAGAAGGTGTCAGCACCGCAACCATCAAGACCTATATCGGTGTTGGAGTATTATTCGCCTTGATGATTCTCATGACTATCTTCCTTGGACGACAAATTCGTAACCCATTGCGTGAAGTGATGAGCATGGCCGAAGCGATTGCTGCAGGGGATCTTGTCTATCAGATAAAACGCGACCAAATTGGCAATGATGAACTTGGACAACTTGCTGACTCCTGCATCAGTATGCAGCAGAACTTGCGAAAGTTAGTCGGTGAGATAGGTGGTGCTGTCGTTCAACTAAGTTCTTCAATCGAGGAGGTGAGCGCGATATCATTGCAATCATCCCAAGGAATGTCACAGCAGCAAAATGAAATCACGATGGTTGCCACTGCTATGCAACAGATGCAAGCAACCGTTAATGAAGTTGCGATGAATACCGAGGATGCCTCCAGCTCAGCAAATTCGGCAACAAACCATGCAGCACAAGGCAATAAAGATGTACAACAAAGTATCATTGAGATCCAACATGTGTCAGAAGTCATCGAAAATGCTGGAGAGATGGTAGCCCTGCTAGAAAAAGACTCCGTGAGTATCTCTATGGTGGTTGATGTCATTGGCGGCATTGCAGAGCAAACTAATTTACTGGCTTTAAATGCAGCCATTGAAGCGGCCCGCGCAGGCGAGCAAGGACGTGGCTTTGCCGTCGTCGCCGATGAAGTTCGCACATTAGCAGGAAGAACCCAAGACTCCACCCGTCAAATAGTTGAGATAATCGAGAAGCTACAAATGCGCGCCGTCGAAGCTGGGGTTGCAACAAAGCAAAGCTGTGAGATGATCCGTGGTTGCGTATCGCAAACCCACTCAACAGGAGAGAAGATCTCAGAGATAGAACAGGCTGTCACACAAATTGCAGCAATGAATATTCAAATTGCCAGTGCTTGCAGCGAGCAAAACTCGGTGACAGAAAATCTCAGCTGCAGTATAGAAAGCATCAACTCTTCCTCATCGGAGGCAGCAACCGGAGCAGAGCAGACGGCTCAAGCCTGCTTAGAGTTGAGCCAGTTATCTTTAGGCCTCAAGAGTTTACTCGATCAGTTTAAGACAACTTAATCTTAATTAGCCCACTCCAACAACCTTGCTTCTATAAAGTATTTAAGCTTTGGAAGTACTTAGGAGTTCATCGTCAAATTGCACATTTTAAATGTGCTGGATATGCAAAGAAGACCTCTATTTTCATTGAGGTCTTCTTGCGACTGATTTCAGTTGAATTTTAAAGGGTATTTATAAAAATCAACTTTTAAAGATCCCCCCCTGAATATTATCTATCCTAATACACTGGATCTACCTATAAGTTTTCTTCAGCAAACTCCTCTAGACGTGAGCGAACTACGCCATTTAAGTAAACATTCGCGCTACCATCAAAATCTTTAAAACGTTCCATTATATAAGCGTGAGATTAGAGGTAACGGCCTCAATAAAAATGAGGCCTTTGAGTGGTAAAAACGGCTTGCTGAGCTTATAGGTTTTCTTCTGCAAACTCCGCTAAACGTGAGCGAACCACGCCATTTAAGTAAATATTCGCACTACCATCAAAATCTTTAAAACGCTCGACAATATAAGTGAGACCAGAGGTAACCGCAGTTAAATAGTTTGAATCTATCTGCGCCAAATTACCGCTACAAATCATTTTTGTCCCCTCTCCCATTCGCGTGATCATGGTTTTGATCTGCGATGCAGTTAAGTTTTGACACTCATCCAGCAGCACCACGGAGTTTTGAATAGAGCGACCACGCATAAAGTTAATCGATTTAAACTGAATATTGGCCTTGTCCATGATGTAGTTCATGCTGCCACTGGGGTTAACATCATTTTTATGCAGCACCTCTAAGGTGTCGGTAATCGCGGCTAACCAAGGCGTCATTTTCTCCTCTTCCGTGCCAGGTAAAAAACCTATCGACTCGGCAATTTCAGGCGTGTTTCGAGTGACGATAATTTTGTCATACTTACCCCGTTCCACCACCATCTCCAGCGCAGCGGCCATCGCCAGTAGAGTTTTACCACAGCCAGCTGGGCCGGTTAAGATCACCAGATCAATGTCTGGATCCAGTAATGCCTGTAACGCCATGCCTTGATAAATATTTTTCGGCCTAATCCCCCATGCATTGAGGTTCATCAATCGTTCTTGTCCGAGATCTAAAAACTTCAACTCGGTTGCGGTTTTCTCGATAATGCGGCCACAGAACTCTTTACCTTCATCCAACAGGTATTGATTGGTGTAGAAAATGTCATCACCGAGTTTATCGATAGGCACCTTATGCACCGTATGGCGACCGTTACTTTCGGTGGTGACATCATCGGTATGTTGCCAAAAGTCGCCGTCAAACTTGTGAAAGCCTTTAGTTAAAAAGCGGATGTCGTCAATTAACTGGTCAGTGCGATAGTCTTCAACCAATTGAATGCCTGCGCCTTTCGCTTTTAAGCGCATATTGATGTCTTTGGTGACGAGGACCACACTGCGAGGTTTGTGCTGTTCTTGTAGGTATAGAGCGGTATTAATAATGCGGTTATCGTTACTGTCACCCGGCATGCTGCCCATCGTAAATTCAATTTGATGGTCAGGGAAAATCGATAAAGTGCCATTAGCATCACTATGATCTTCTCGCCTAGGTAGTGGCACCCCTTTAACGATCTCTTCTGGCGTAGTCTTACCGCCCAAAATGTCTTCTAATGCTCGAATCGCGACTCTTGCATCGCGGCTAACGTCTCTCTTTCTGTCCTTAATCAGATCCAGTTCTTCTAAAACTGTCATTGGTACGACTACGTCATGCTCCTTAAATGAGTAAATAGCCAAAGGTTCATGCAGTAATACGTTGGTATCCAGTACAAACAACTTTCTGTCGTCTTGTTCCATGGCGCCTCCAATTGTGCATTAGTTTTGATTACGAGATAAATTAAGCTCCTTTATGGTCGATATTGGTTACATTTCGTTCACTTCATACTGCCACCAATATAGCCAAGCTTCAATGCCCTCGTACGGTTTTTAATCGTAAGCTAAGGTTTCATGATTATCGCTACAATGTGACAACTTGATGACACAGAAAAATACTCTTATTCAACTGAATGATTTATAATCTATCGTCAACAGAATTAAGCTAATATTAGTAGGTTCAATTTCAAAATGTGTGGGATTGTTATAACATACGCGCCCCCTTGTGATTCACCCAGTATATGAGAATTTTAAATGCCGTTTTCCCTAGGTCAACGCTGGATCAGCGATACCGAATCTGAATTAGGTTTGGGTACAGTCGTCGGTATGGAAGGCCGTATGGTCACTGTACTTTTTTCTGCGACTGGCGAGAATAGATTGTTTTCTCGTTCAGAAGCCCCGCTAACACGCGTTATCTTCAATCCAGGCGATAAAGTTGAGAGCCATGACGAATGGAGCTTAACCGTCACTGAAGTTGAAGAAAAAGATAACCTTATTACCTACCACGGCACTCATAACGAAACCGGCGAGCAAGTTAGCCTGCGTGAAACGTTACTTAATCACAATATTCGTTTTAATAAACCGCAAGACCGTCTATTTGCAGGTCAAATTGACCGCATGGACCGTTTCGGTGTGCGCTATCAGTGTCAGTTACTTAGAAATAAATTGGCGACATCCGATCTCCTTGGATTACAAGGGCCAAGAGTTGGATTGATCCCACATCAGCAGTGGATTGCTCATGAAGTAGGTCGACGTTTTGCGCCGCGCGTATTACTGGCCGATGAAGTGGGTCTGGGTAAAACCATTGAAGCGGGCTTGATCATTCATCAACAACTGCTGACAGGCCGCGCTGAACGTATTTTGGTTATTGTGCCAGATACTTTACGCCACCAATGGCTTGTAGAGATGCTGCGCCGCTTTAACTTGCGTTTCTCTGTTTTCGACGAAGACCGCTGCGTTGAGGCTTATGCTGATAACGACAACCCTTTCTACACTGAACAATTGGTGATTTGCTCACTCGAGCTATTACGGAAGAAAAAACGTTTAGAGCAAGCATTGGATGCCGACTGGGATTTAATGGTTGTAGATGAAGCTCACCATTTAGAGTGGTCTGAAGATGCACCAAGCCGTGCTTATAAGGTGGTTGAAGCCTTAAGTGAAGTGGTTCCGGGCGTGTTACTGCTGACAGCCACCCCAGATCAATTAGGTCATCAGAGTCACTTTGCCCGCCTGCGTTTACTCGATCCGGATCGTTTTTATGACTACCCCTCTTTCTTAAAAGAGGAAGAGAGTTATAAAGATGTTGCCACCGCTGCAGAGGGATTAGCCAGTCGCGATGCTCTTTCAAGTGATGCCATTGCCAGCCTAACAGAGTTGTTATCTGAAAAAGATATCAGTGACAGCATTAGCCTTATTCAAGACGAGAGCGCGAGCGACGATAAGCGTCATCAAGCCCGTGAAGAGCTGCTGCAAGATCTGCTTGACCGTCATGGTACTGGCCGCGTGTTATACCGTAACAGTCGTGCTTCGGTAAAAGGTTTCCCAACACGTAACTTACATATTCATCCGCAGACGATGCCAGAACAATACGTTACCGCTTCTCGCGTTAGCGAAATGATGAACAAACATTTAGACACTAACGCCAAAGTGAGACAAGTACTCAGCCCTGAAAAAATCTACCACGATTTTGACAGTGCCAGTGCCAGTTGGTGGAAGTTTGATCCTCGTGTTGATTGGTTAATTGATTTCCTTAAGACTAATCGCAGCAAAAAAGTGCTCATTATTGCCAGCCAAGCTGAAACGGCCTTGAGTTTGGAGGAAGCATTGCGTACCCGCGAAGGTATTCAAGCTACCGTATTCCACGAAGGCATGTCGATTATCGAACGCGATAAAGCCGGCGCATACTTCGCCCAGGAAACTGGTGGAGCACAGGCATTGATCTGTAGTGAGATAGGTTCAGAAGGTCGTAACTTCCAGTTTGCCAGCAACTTAGTCTTATTTGATTTACCGCTTAACCCGGACTTGCTTGAGCAACGCATTGGCCGTCTCGATCGTATCGGGCAAAAGAATGACGTTGAGATCCATCTGCCTTATTTGGCCGGTACCGCTCAAGAACGTTTAATGCAGTGGTATCACCAAGGGCTAAACGCCTTTGAGTGTACTTGTCCAAGTGGACACATTCTATTTGGTGAATTTGCAGCCGAATTGCTAGAGACCTTAGTCAATAGCGATGAATCTATTCTTGAGACTTTGCTCGAAAACACCAAGGTGCGTTATCAAGAGCTTAAAGTGGCCATGGAACAAGGTCGCGATAAACTGCTTGAGATTAACTCTCATGGCGGCGAACGAGCAAACAAACTGGTAGAAAGCTTGGCGGCAAGAGACGGAGATACTCACTTAATCGGTTCGGTTATTCGTCTATGGGACATTATTGGTGTTGAGCAAGAAGACAGTGGTGAAAACGCCATTGTGCTGCGCCCAAGTGAACATATGATGTTCCCGACCTATCCAGGTTTGCCAGAAGATGGTATTACGGTTACCTTCGATCGTGATATCGCACTATCTCGAGATGATATCGCCTTAATCACTCAGGAACACCCGATAGTGCAGACTGGGCTAGATCTAATCACCTCGTCAGAAACCGGTACCACGAGTGTGGCAGTGCTAAAGAACAAAGCATTACCCGCTGGCACTATTTTCTTAGAGCTTATCTATATGGCTGATGCTTCTGCACCAAAATCGAGCCAGCTTTATCGTTATTTGCCGCCGACACCTATTCGTATCTTACTCGATAAGAATGGTAATAACTTGTCAGAGAATGTGACTTACGAAAGCTTCGATAGACAATTAAGCGCTGTTAATCGTCATCTTGCCAGTAAGTTAGTCACCGCATCGCAAGCGATTTTACATCCGTTATTTGCTAAAGCTGAGACCTTTGCTGCAGCCGAGCTGAAATTGCTAACGGAAAGCGCTCGTGAAAAAATGACTCAACAACTGTCAGGTGAACTTGAGCGACTAAAAGCACTTAAAGCGGTTAACCCAAATATCCGTGAGGAAGAGTTAACCCATCTCAGTGGACAAATGAGTGAACTAAATCGCTACTTGGATGGTAGCCAGCTTCAGCTTGATGCAGTTCGCTTGGTGTTAGTTAGCCACGCTTAACCTAATCATTAGCTTCAGCTGACCAAAGCCCTGCTTATTAAAGTAGGGCTTTTTCATTTCTAGCGCTATATTTTCTGCGAGATAGAATTATAGCGGGCAAGGTTTATACTGCGGTTATTATTTACGATATACTGGCTAACACCGTTAGCCTATTCCCCTACTATTGTGCCCTAAGGTTGTTTCTCGCGTATGTACCATCGTCATTTAAGCGTTGCCTCTTGCGGACTTGCGCTCGCCTTTGCCCTACTAATATCAATGGTCTCTTTTACCACTTTAGCCTCGACATCAAAATTCAGTTACCTGCCAGAAAATGAAATCAACTATGTCCAAGTTGATGATCAAGATTACCCTGTTCTATTGAGGCCTTGGCAAGGAAAGAAAAAATTAGGACTAGCGATTATTGTTCCAGGACTAGGCCTCAGCCCTGACGAAGGCGGCTTCACCGCTTACTTACGCCGTAAACTAAACAAAGCGGGTTGGGCCACATTAGCCATTACACCACCGCAAAGACCAGGCATGCCCAATTACACCACACAAGCTGTGCATGTCGCCAACGCAGGGGAAAAGCAACTTAGCCAACAAAGCACCCAAGCCATGCCGGTTTTTAGTGAAGAACAACAAACACTTAATATTCAACGACAGCAGAGTTTTTTCATTAGCTCTATGTCGCAGCTCGATAACCTAGGTAAGCAATTTCAGGGCAAACGCTTGTTGATCAGCAGTGACGACAGCGCCGGTATCATCATCGAATTGCTCAAAGACAATAAGCTCCCCATGCCCGATATGCTCGCTATCATCAATCCCTATAATGACAATCCCAGCCAAAACCAAGCACTAGCAGCTCAATTGGCAGAGCTGACCATTCCAGTTCTCGATATTCAGTCTAGAGATGGCACCTCCGCCTCACTTGCTACCCAGCAAAGTCGATTTGATCTTTCGCCTCAAAATGCACCTTTTAGATATCATCAATATAAGATCTTACTTGATCTACAGCATAAAGAAGGTTGGAGCGGGGGCAGTAAAATTATCGAAGGGTTCGCATTGCGGATTAATAAAGCCTATCCGAATAGATAGGCTCTGCATAATTGTCTTAGTCTTTACTTAGTTTTAGCGACCAGGCAATTAATACCACGGTCACACCCATATACAACAGATCTAAGCTAGTCGTCGGTTTCATTTCACTAAAGAATGAAAAGACCTTGATGATAAGCATCATCAGTATCACTTTGCCTAACTTGCTCTTAAGGGAATCGATACTGCTAATGATTAGGATTTTTCCGCCAGCTTCGCTTTTACTCGCTTCACCCAAGTTACTGATAAATAGTTCATATAAACCAAAAGCAAAAATCAACAACACTGAACCCAGTAAAAAAGTATCTAAAATCTCTACCACGACCATCACTAAGTCGTTACGGATAGCATGACTGCCACTAAACACGTAGCCCCAGATAAGTTGCAGCATATGAACCACATCTTTAAGCCCCATCGCGAACACCACAAATGCCGCAATGATGCAGGACAACACACCAACCATCACCGAGAGTCGGCTACTCCATAAAAACCGTTCAAAAAGTTCGCGCACAATCATTTATTCCCATAAATTAAGCTAAGAATCAAAAGTGTAAAATATGCCTCCGCTTGCGATACAAACTTCACAGCAATTTGTGAAGCGGATCACAAATTGAGTGATTAATAAAAACTACCAACCAGATTGTCTATTTTTGTACTCTTTCTGAGGACTTTTTGAATGCCGAATTGCCGCAATAATTCGATTCTTTCCAGCAAGCAATCTTACTTGATAACACGACTCTCTTCGCAGTAATTGCCGAATGGGCGCGCTCCAACTTTTTTGAATACTTTGCTTAATCGCCGCGTTGGCATCGGGAGATGTTTGTATCAATCGCTGGGCTAATACTATCGCTGCAGCCATAGGATCGGCTTCAACCGCAGTCAGTAAGTTGAAAGACCGTGCTTGCTCAGCCGTCAATATATCCGCCGTCATCGTTAGCATAAGCGCTTGATCTTTAGGCATTAGCTCTCTAAGCCCAACAAAACCAGCCATATCAGGCACTAACCCCCAACGAGCCTCCATTATCGACAATTTACACTCTGGCGCTGCAATTCTAAAGTCTGCCCCTAGGGCGATTTGCATACCACCACCGTAGCAAACGCCTTCAAGCACGGCGATAACAGGCACTGGCAGTCGGCGCCAGCCGATAGAAACACGTTGAGCCAAATTAGCATTGCCAGGTAGCAGTTTAAATAATAGCTTCACAGCATCGAATGGCGAACGATTAACACTCTTCACATCGAGCCCAGAACAAAAACTGTGTCCTTCGCCAAACAGAATGACCGCTCGCAGTGCTTTATCCTTTTTAAGGCTATTGATACAGGTATCTATTTCTTTAAAAAGCTCATAATTCAAAGCATTATACTTATCTGGGCGATTTAGAGACACGTAAGCAATACCCTCTTCTTTTCTCACACAGACTAAATTATTGCTCATTTTCAAATCCTTTTTCTTAGCACTGGTCTGTCCAGAAGATCAAGTTAACATATTTGGCATAAATCGTTAATACCTATAACATGCACTTAAATTTTGACTATCGTCAAATAAATGTCGCTTTCTGATTCTGAGTTGATGGCTAATAATCAGTCTAAATAGCGACAAGTTTAGTTAAAACGCCCGTTTTATGACATTGATAAGAAACTAATTCAATTGCAACGTAGCGACTAACGTAGCAAACTATTAGAAATCTGAGTGAATAGGTAAAACTTTAATAAAAATGTTTATATTCATAAAGATATAAGTTATCGAATTGATAATTGAGCTTTAAAAATAATAACAAATAGCTGATTTTGCACGAAACTAGGACGTAAGAATAATAATGTCATTCCCTGTACTGATATGTGACGACTCTGCGCTCGCAAGAAAGCAGATGGCGCGAACCCTGCCAAAAGAGTGGGACGTAGAACTCACCTATGCTGCTAATGGTGCCGAAGGGATTGATGCGATACGCGAAGGTAAAGGCGCGATTGTTTTTCTAGATTTGAACATGCCCGTTATGGATGGCTATGAAGTGCTTGAAGCAATTCAAAGAGAAGATCTTCCTGCGCTCGTCATTGTTGTTTCTGGTGACATCCAAATAAAAGCTCATGAACGAGTCAAAGTACTCGGCGCGCTCGATTTTATTCAAAAACCCGTTAGCGTTGACGCTATTAGCCATATTCTGCAGGAATACGGCATCTTAGAGCTCGCCGTTGGCGAAAACCAAACACAAAACCCCATGGTTGAGGTCGACTTACGTGATGCTTGTCAGGAGGTCGCTAACGTCGCTATGGGTCGTGCAGCGGATCTACTTTCAAAGCTACTCAACGTATTTGTATTACTGCCTATCCCCAACGTCAATGTACTCGAGGTTAGCGAGCTGACGATGACGCTTAAAGCCACGGAAGAAAATGGTACCGTGTCGGCTCTATGCCAAGGTTTTATCGGCGCTGGCATCGCAGGCGAAGCACTGCTGCTATTCCATGACTCCTCTTTTCAAGACATGGCAAAGCTGATGAAGCTTGAAAATCCCGAAGATGAAAATACTGAGCTTGAGGTCATGATGGATACGGGCAACGTACTTATCGGTGCCTTTCTCAATGGGATCTCTGAGCAACTGCATATGAAGTTCAGCCAAAGCCATCCCGTGGTGCTTGGCCGACACTGTACAGCCAATGATCTCATTCATGAGAATGCTGACAAATGGGAACGCACGCTGGCAATGGAAATTAATTATCGTATTGAAGATCATGACATTCAATGTGATTTACTATTGTTGTTTACTGAAGACTCTTTGCCCACGCTTAATTATAAGCTCGGCTACTTGCTAGATTAAGATGGATCATAAGATGGCAAACGATCTAAGCGCAATGAATGAGCTCCACTGGCTAATTGATATGGTGCAAACCATTGAAGTGGGCTTAGTCGTACTCGATCAAGATTACAATATCCAGCTGTGGAATGGTTTTATGGAAAACCACAGTGGTGTGTCACCCAACTCGATTAAGGGCAAGAACCTATTTGAGCAGTTTGAGTACTTACCTTCTAAGTGGCTTAAGCATAAAATGGAATCAGTATTCCTCCTTAAAAATCGTGCATTTATTAGTTGGGAACAACGACCGTTTGTTTTCCAATTTAAAAATTACCGCCCCATCACTGGCCGCGCTGATTTCATGTATCAGAATGTCACGTTATTGCCGTTGTCATCACTGACAGGTGAAGTGACCCATTTAAGCATGATTGTTTATGATGTGACGGATGTTGCCGTCAACAGATTGCAGCTTAAAGCAGTCAATGAGAGCCTTGAAGTGCTAAGCCAGATAGATGGGTTAACTCAACTGTATAATCGTCGTCACTGGCAGTTATGCATGCAAAAAGAGTTCGACCGTAACAGCCGCTACGGCGATGAAACCACTTTAGTGATGCTAGACATTGATAATTTTAAAGTGATCAATGATACCTATGGCCATCAGGCTGGCGATAAAGTGATTCAGAATGTATCTCACTTAATTAATAAATCTTTGCGTGAAACCGATTGCGCTGGTCGCTATGGTGGCGAGGAGTTTGGCGTAGTATTAGCCAATACCCCTGCAGCTAATGCGCTTTATT
>NZ_PJBM01000160.1:0-12779 GCF_002836075.1 Shewanella sp. GutDb-MelDb
ATTACCAAAGTTTCATCCAAGTATTCAAATATCTTCAATCACTTGCAGTAAAGAGCGATTTTTACTGACTTATCTCCTCATTAAGCAAACGATTCCAGTGATTTATTTAATTAGCGCAGTGCCCTCACCTAAATGTCGAAGGACTCGACCAAATAGGCACTGAAACTGATGACTGTGATCATTAATAATGTTAACAATGCCATCGTTAGTCTCGATATGTAGCCTACAGACATTTTCTAAGCTCACTTCATTGGTAAACGGTTGCCACAGTGGTCATCAATATTAGTTAAAGCAAAGCCTTAACTAATTCTATCAACTAATGGGCTTAATATAATAAACACAGCAATTGAACAAAAATCATCTATATTGAACAATAGGGGAAACTTTTGAGCACCGCTGTGAGTCTACATAAATAGGTTAATGTGGCACTTAACCTAGCCAACACGCTGTTAAAAACAGGAGTGACTATGCATCTAATCATGAAATCTCAGTTCGACGAACTTCGCCTTAATGATGAGTATGAATACAGCACCAATGATAGAGGCGGGAAGAAGGTTGTTAAGATCTATAAAGACGGTGAGCTCATAGCAAAAAAAATTGCTATCAAACATTCAGTGCAATACTTTGGCGTTACTGGCGTTGAAGCATTATTACAATCAGAAGCAGAACACTGACCGATATAAAGCTTAAACATAATCATTGAAGTGAGCAGTGGTAAAACTAATGAACTCGCGCAATCGGGCAGGCTGGAATTTGTCTTTATTGTAAAGTAGGTATAGAGGCGTTGCGGGAATCATCCAATCGTCAAAAACGTGTACCAATTCACCTTTGCTCAACTCATCAATACAATAAATCTCAGGCAATCGCACTATACCTTGCCCCGCTAATGCACTGCTTTTCATTACCCTGCCATTTTTACAACGAAACTTACCCGTAATTGCCACGTCGGTTTTTTGCTTAGCATCCTCTTTTTGCTGAAAGCTCCAGTGATTAACCGTGCCGATAATGCAGCTATGCTCGTTCAGTGCCTTAGGGTGTAAAGGCTTACCTTTTTGCTCAAGATAACCAGGTGCAGCCAGTGTGCAGTTATTAATATCCATTAACTTACGCGCGACTAAACCTGAGTCCTCTAACTCGCCCATACGAAAGACCAAGTCAAAATGATCTAACACCAGATCAACTCGCTGACTGCTAAAGTCCAAATTAATGCTGATATTAGGTTGCGCACTCATAAAGTCATTAACCAAGCGGGTAACAACCTCCTCACCGATATAACCGCCAACGCAGTTAATGTTGATGTTGCCCTGTAAGTTCTGCGCATTATCAACCGTTTGAGCCACCGCTTGTTCCACCACATCCAACGCATGCTGACAGCGCTCGTAAAAGAACTCACCTTGATCGGTTAGCCTTTGCGCCCGAGTAGTACGCGTTATCAAGGTCACTCCAAGATAACTTTCTAGTTGGGTCAGTTGCTTGGATAGGTGCGAGCGAGAGCATGCCAACTGATCTGCAGCCAAGGTAAAGCTTCCCTGCTCGGCAATCACGGTAAATGCTCTCACATCTGCTAAATTTAAGTCTTTGTACATTTGATAGCTTCTACCCTAAAACGGAATAACCAGCTTACATTACACTCATTCAATTAGGAGTTATATGTAAACAATGATGTTCGCTATGCATTATATATCAACAATCGGCATCTCGTTAAAATACTCCCAATTCGACATGATTAACGTAGAAACTGCCTACTCAATTGCATGACTGGCGTAATACATCTTACTGAGGTTTATATGAAACAACTTATCGTAATTACTGGTGCATCTTCAGGTATCGGCGCAGCAATGGCACAAGCATTTAGCGCTAAAGCTCATCCACTACTGTTACTTGCTCGTCGCGTTGAGCCTATGGAAGCACTAAAGCTTGAAAATGCTTTGTGCATAAGCGTTGATGTTACTGACGCTGCAGCAATGAAAAGTGCGATAGCAACAGCTGAAGCTAAATTTGGCCCCGTTGGCGGCTTAATCAATAACGCCGGTGTTATGTTACTCGGTGCTGCTGATGTACAAGATCCTGCAGAGTGGAGCCAGATGTTGAACATCAATGTGATGGGTGTGCTTAATGGCATTCATGCTGTTCTTGCAGACATGAAAGCCCGTAAAACAGGCACTATCATTAACGTTAGCTCTATTGCTGGCCGTAAAACGTTCCCTAACCATGCCGCATACTGTGCAAGTAAATTTGCTGTTCATGCACTAACAGAAAACATCCGTGAAGAAGTAGCAATGGACGATGTACGCATGATTACTATCGCCCCTGGCGCAGTTGAAACAGCTCTGCTTAGCCACACGACGAATGAAGACATTAAAGCAGGCTATGAAGAGTGGAAAGAGTTCATGGGTGGTGTCATTGAGCCATCAGCAGTTGCAGACGCTGCGGTATTTGCCTTTGAACAACCACAAAATGTGTGTGTTCGTGAAATCGTATTAGCACCCACCCGCCAACAGCCTTAATCATTATCGCTGTGGTAATCATGCTTGTTAAGAGGTAAATACAGTCCTCACAGTCAGACATCCTAAGCTATCAAATAAAGCCCTGTTAACGAAAGTTAGCAGGGCTTTATTTTTACCGTGTATTAACGAATTAATATCACTTTAGAGATAGCTTAAAAACAGAAATGTGATCTTAATCGGTTGCAAAAAATCGATATAAATGACCGAATTAAAATTAATCTACTACATAAAAAAATAAAAATACCTATAAAACAATAACAAAAGAAAATATAGCCCTATACATTAGATTTATTTCAATGATATTTTTATCAATTAGATTTTTATCATGAAAGTGATCAAGCTCAACTATTCAGTAACACCTCCCTGCTAAATTAAGCAACAACACAGGCGCATCTTGGAAGCATTCTGTTAACCACGCGAAGGACAGCGTAAAAATATAAAAATAGTAAGGAAATGATGATGAAAACAATCACAAAAATCGGAATAGGTTTTGCTCTAGCTCTGTCTTTAGGTCTTCAAGCCCAAGCCGCTGATGGCGGTAACCCTAAAAAAGGTAAACATCTGTATAAAAAAGAGTGTAAAGCCTGCCATAGCCAAGGTGATATCGGTGGAGAAATGACCCCGATGACAAAAACCATGAGTCAGTGGGATCGCTTCTTCAAGCGCATGAAGCACAAGGGTGATCAAGAAGCGTTCAATGCGCTATCAAAGAAGGACATTAAGGACATTCAGCAATTCCTATATGACCATGCAGCCGATTCCGACCAACCACAAACCTGTGGCTAGCCGCATGAAGGATTAAGTCCTTCTAACCAAGTTAGAACCAAACATTAAATTAAATAAATGGGGAATGCCTCAGGGCCTAATGCTGCCAAAAATCAGCTAATCCGAGGCCGTTCCTCAACATCAATCGAGGTTAACCATATAAAAAGTGGTTAAAAACTCGAAAGGAGAGATGTTATGCGTACTCTAATTTCACTGCTTGTTGCCAATGCGCTTGCTTTATCTGGTAGCGTTTATGCTGCAGAAAACGATGCTCAAAAAATGGCAGATCTTAAACAACAACTTGAAGACATCACTAGCGAATTAGATGATCTTAATGATCGTGTCGATGGCAACGAACGCCATACAGCATTAGATAGACTGCTGATCACTGGTGATTTCCGTACTAAAGCTCATACACTGCACTATCAAAATGTGACTTGGAATCCCGCGATTAAAGTCAACTTCAGTGACTTTGGCGCCAAAGCCATGTCTGGCGTATTTGGCTCTCCGACCGATGGTAATTCACCGCTAGGCAAGATGATGGCGGCAGATCCTAATCTCGCCGCAGCCTTCCAAAGCGGTCAACTGCAAGGTGTTATGCCCTATTCGTTGGCACAAAAAACCACGCAAGACATCGACAATGACATCTACTACACCACTCGCCTTAGACTTAATCTAAAAGCCAAAGTTTGGGATAACGTTAGTTTTGCGGGTCGCTTATCGATGTTTAAAAACTGGGGCGATTCCACCGGCGTTAAAGTATTTGATTCTTGGAACTCATTTACCATGGATGGCACCAGTAGCGGTAGCCCAAGTGGTGACTGGCTTAGAGTTGAGCGCGCTTACTTTGATTGGAAAAATATCAATGGCTCTCCGCTTTACCTGTCAATTGGTCGCCGCCCATCAACCTACGGCCCGCCAACCCAGTATCGTGAAAATGAAAAGCGCGGTGGCACACCTTCTGGCCACTTAGTTAACTTCAACTTTGACGGCGCCACCATGGGCTATCACCTCGGTGATATTACTGGTGTTGAAGGCCAAGTTGTGCGTTTTTGCTATGGTCAGGGATTTGAATCGCAATGGGGCAATGGCGAACTCTTCGGTGACATTGTCACTAAAGATACCCATCTCGGCGGCTTTAATATTGATGCCATTAACGATGGTAAAAACTTCCTCCAGTTCACCCTATTTGGGGCAATGGATGTCAATGATGGCTTTAAAGGCACCATGGCGTTCCCTACCCAACTGGCCAGCATTTTTGCGCCAACCATGTACCAAGACATGCAAAAATTCGACAACTTTAACTTTGTCACTCGAGTACAACCTAGCGGCGTGATTGGTGACTTATACCTCGGTGGTATCGGCTTCTCACGTGAAGAAGATAACGACGTGAAATGGTTCGTCTCTGGCGGTTGGACTCGCGCCGACGGCAATGGCAACGCGGGAATGTTTGGCGGCATGTTAAGTGATGCCGTATTTGAAGCTAAGCTCAATTCTGACGGCACCGAGATCATCATGATGCCAAGTGCTGCCGATGACAGTGGTCCAAAAGACGGCTACAGCATCTATGCTGGTGTGCAGATCCCAGCGCCTTACGGCAAAGTTGGTTTTGAGTACAACTACGGCTCTAAATATTGGACACCATTTACTCAAGCACAAGATGATCCCATCGGCAGTAAGTTAGCCACTCGCGGCCATGTTGCCGAGGCTTATTACATGTTCGACATCAACCCTAATATGTTCATTAAACTTGCAGGGATTTATTACGATTTCGAATATACCGGCAGCGGCACACCGGTTGGTGCACCACAAGAAGTAGATGATGTTATCGCGGGCACTTCTTACTCAATGCTACCAGTGGTCGACACCGCTTACGACATCAACGCTTCTCTCACCGTTAAATTCTAAGTTAGGTTAATCCCCCCGGCGCTAGCCGGGGAAGGAGTATTAAAAATGAAAAGAATCATCATACCAACCATGGCGTTAGGGCTGCTTGTCAGCGCTCAATTCGCCATGGCGGCCAATCCTCACAGCGAATATGTGCTGGGGCCTTTTTCACAAGGCTCTGAAGTCACGACTCAATGTATTGAATGTCATGAAGATCACGCCAAAGACTTTATGAAATCATCACACTGGACTTGGGAGTTAGAACAGAAACTACCAGGGCGCACGGTTAAACGCGGTAAGAAGGATGCGATCAATAACTTCTGTACCTCAATATCAGGCAACGAACCAAGATGTACCAGTTGTCATGCGGGTTACGGTTGGAAAGACAATAACTTTGATTTCACCGACATGACCAAAGTAGATTGCCTTGTCTGCCATGACACCACTGGCACTTACATCAAAGATCCGGTAGGCGCTGGCGAAGCATTAGCAAGCGTAAACCTTCAGCGAGTAGCACAGAATGTCGGCGCTCCTGTGCGCGATAACTGCGGTACTTGTCATTTCTTTGGTGGTGGCGGCGATGCCGTTAAGCACGGCGATTTAGACTCTTCTATGTCTTATCCCGATAAAAGCACTGACGTACATATGGATACCGACGGCAATGATTTTCAGTGTCAAGCTTGCCATACCACTGAGGATCATCAGATCACCGGTAATGCCATGGGCGTTTCGCCTGGTGGGCAAAATCCGATTGGCTGTGTTAACTGCCATGAAGCCACGCCGCACAAAAATAAAAAGCTCAACACTCATGCTGCAAGCGTCGCCTGTCAAACTTGTCACATTCCATTTTTTGCTCGCAATGAACCGACTAAAATGAGCTGGGATTGGTCTACGGCAGGTAGTGATCTTGAAGAAACTAAAGATCAATACGGCAAGAAAAATTACCAGAAAAAGAAAGGTAACTTTGTCTGGGGCAAGATGGTTGAACCAGAATACGCTTGGTATAACGGTAGTGCTGACGCCTATATGGTTGGCGACAAAATGGACCCAAGTAAAATCACTAAATTAACTTACCCATTAGGTGATATTAGCGATAGTACGGCCAAGATCTATCCTTTTAAAGTCCACCGCGGTAAGCAGATTTATGACAGTAAACAAAACATATTTGTCACTGCAAAAGTTTACGGTGAAGGCGGATATTGGACAGACTATGATTGGGACAAAGCAGCCAAGTTAGGTATGGAAGCCAATAAAACGCTAGTAGAAAAGGGCATAAGCTACAGTGGTGAACACGGCTTTGCAGCAACCGAAATGTGGTGGCGTATCAACCATATGGTTTCACCAAAAGCTGACGCTTTGAAATGTAGCGATTGCCATAACAAAGGCACCCGCATGAATTGGAAAGCACTCGGTTACGAAGGCGATCCGATGAAGAATAAGGCTGGGTTAAGACACACTCAATAATCTCATCATTGATAGTACTATTTAACGCATCTATCGCTCCAATAGATTCGTTAAACGTCAGCCGGCTTCCCTGCAAATTTGCCGGCTGACCCCCCTCAGTAAAACCGCACACATTCAAACGCCTTTCATCAACAAGCTAACATCAACTCAGTTCAAGCAATTCAATCATCATCTCATTGACAAAAAACCGACAAAAGTTGCTTTATTTTTACACTAAGATGTAAATACTCTGTTAAGTTTAATAAGTTAGCTAAAGCTATACTATTATTTATACACCTTTTTCTGACTGTCCAAGGATGCGATAAGCGATGAGAGAAAACTTCAGTTTACTAAACAATAATCGCGCTAAGGCAGAGTTACTGCTCTCCTCCACGTTCATCAATTTACTGTCTCTAGCCCTGCCTTTTACCATGCTACAAATATACGACCGTATATTGCCGAACCAAGGCTACGGCACCGCGAGTGTGCTCGTATCCGCTGTCGGGGTCGCGATTCTATTAGAGTTACTTTTGCGCTATGCCCGCAGTTGGTTGTTGGCCTCATCTGCCGCCAATTTTGAACTGCAAACCACGACTAAAGTTGTCAATGCGTTAATGCAATCTGACTATCACCATGTGGAAAGCTTAGGCACGGGTAAAGTGTCCAACGGGCTTGCCAGTATTGCGGCGATGCGCGAGCTTTATTCAGGACAAGCCTTAGTGGCATTAATGGATTTTCCCTTTGTGCTCATTTTTTTAGCATTGGTCGCCTATATCGGCGGTCCATTGGTGTTCATTCCTATTGCAGTGTGGGCGGTGATCGGTGGGCTGGTTTTCCTCATTGGTAAAAAGTTAACTCGCGCCACGCAAGATTTAGCATTAACCGATAGCGAACGCTCACGCATGTTGATATTGGTGTTATCGGGATTAACCACGGCAAAAGCATTGGCGATGGAGTCGCGCCTATCATCCATCTACAGTGAAATTAACTACCGCCGCCTTAAACAACAACAGCAAGTCGATTGGTTATCATCAAAACTGCAAGAGCTCATTCAAGGCGCGTCTCAAGGCACTACATTATTAATCGTCCTTATCGGCTGCCTCGAAGTGCTCAATGGTGATCTCACCACGGGTGGGTTGGCGGCTTGCTCCATTCTAGCGGGCAGAGCGATAGCACCGCTAAGTGCTATTATTAGTTTGCGTTCACGGCTTGCCAGCGCCAATACCGCCATGAACCATGTTAACGATCTGGCTGAACTGCCCCAAGAAGTGTTTAAAGGCACCACTAAGTACCAACAGAAACTGCCGATTGGACCTATCAATTTTGACAGTATCGCCAGCTCTCAAGTGGGCGCGAAACTCAATAATTTCACGCTATCCATCCCCAGCGGCAGCTTAGTCACTGTCACATCAGATCCACTGACTCATGCCAGTTTACTCCTCAGTGTTATCGGTGCATTTCATCATTTAGAGCAAGGTTCAATAAGCATTGCAGGTGTTGAACAAAGCGAACACCAAGCCAATGAGTACCGCCAGTCAGTGACCTATGTTTCACCTTGGCCAACACTTTTTGCGGGCAGCTTATTGGAAAACATGACCCTATTTAGACCCGAGCGAGAGTCACTGGCGATGGAAGTTGCCGAGGCACTAGGACTCACCAGTAGCATCGCCCAACTGCCGTCGGGTTATCAAACTGAGGTTGGCGTAAACGATAGCCAAATGCTCAATAAAGGCGCGGTGAAACTTATTGCGCTGGTAAGAGCTATCGTACAGTCGCCCTCTATTTTATTACTCGATGAACCGATGATCTCACTCGATGCCGACTCTCAAGCAAGGCTGGTTAATGTGCTCAATCACTATAAAGGCCAGATGACCATTTTATGCGCTTCTCACTTTAGTGAACTCGCTAACAATAGCGATCTACGCATCAATATTAGTGAGCATGGCGAGTGTCAGGTTTTGCCCACGATGCAGGAGGTTCAAGCATGAACTCTATCAGCCAAGCCAAGTCACTAGAAGAGAGTGAGAACACACTAGCGTCTCCTGAATTAAAAAATATATTAATCGCACTTTTTCAGCAGCTAGGGTTATTTTCTCAGGCGAATAATTTGCTCAGTGATGAAGCAATTCAGAGTATCGACACGGTAAAATTCGCTAACCTATTAAAAAAACATCACATTGGATTCTCGGTCTATAAGACGCACAAAAATGCTATTTCACAGGCCATTCACCCTTTTATTATTGTCCCTGATAATGAACCTGCAGTCATGTTAAGGCGTAGAGGTGCGCAATATGAAATGTTCAATCAGCAATCTGATCAGTGGCAAGCAATAAGTGCTCAAGAGTTACCCCTCATTGGGCATATTTTTGTGATTGAAAGTCTACCTGCAAGCAAACAGAATATTCGCGCCTTTGCAGCGCATATGAGCAAACGCACCAAGTGGTACCGCCCGGTATTTTGGCTGAGTTTACTCTCCAGTATTACCGGGCTGGCGGTGCCCCTCTTTACCATGGCCGTTTATGACCGCGTCATTGGCGGACAAGCACCGGATGTACTGCCCACCATCGCCCTTGGTGCAGCACTGGCTTTGGCCATTTTAGTGATAACACGCCTCACTCGAGCTAACCTGCTAGCCACCACCAGCAACCGATTTGCACGTGACCTTTCAGATATCACCTTTAGACGGTTATTGAGTATGCCGCTGATGGTGTTGTCTCGAGTGGGTTTGTCGAACCATATGGCACGGATGCGCAATGCGGAAAAAGTACGTACCTTACTTTCCGGCCCTGGTGGTGCAGGTTTAGTTGACCTTCCTTTCACCGCTATCGCACTGATCACCATCGCGCTACTCAGTGGCTGGTTAGTGATAGTGCCGCTGGTGATGTTATTGCTGTTTTACTTAGTGATGAAAGCCGTCAATAAATATGCTCAATCAGCTGCGCCCACCATTAGTGGAGATTATCAAAACTCTATTAATGAACTCGCCAAAAACCTGCTACAACTGAAAACCAGCGGCGAAACTGATGGCTGGAATACTAAGTTTGCCAGGCAATGCAAAGAGAACTGTCGGCAAAACTTCCTCTACGCTAAGCGCAATGGCTTAAACGCCGCTGTCGCCCACGCCATGAGTTTACTTACCGCGCTAGTTACCGTTTTTACTGGCATTTTTTTAGTACTCAACCAGAGCATTAGCCCTGGTGCACTCATTGCCTGCGTCATGCTTATTTGGCGTATTACTGGGCCCGCACAGTTAGCATTTTCATCACGCCAGAAAATTACCATGATGGATATGGCAATAAAACAGTTTGACCGTTTTATGCAAGCAGGCACGGAACACAATGAGCTCAGGCTCGATACACCAGCGACTCAAGTCGCACCTAAGATAAGTTTTCAACACGTCACTTTGCGTTATGGTGCAGAGGTCGACCCCGCCCTAACGGGTGTCAGCGTTGATATAGAACCCGGCGAAAATGTCGCTATTATTGGGCCTAACGCCTGCGGTAAAACCTCGATGTTACTTGCTGCCATGGGAGTGGCAGAAGCGCAAGCGGGATATATCACGGTGAACGGCAAAAACCTCAAGCAATATGATCCTGAAGCATATCGACAATGGGCCGCATTTTGCCCCGCCGAGCCCGACCTTTTCCCTGGTACCTTGGCTGACAATCTGCGCATCGCGAAACTAGACGCGACAGATGAAGAGCTCATCACGGCAATAAAAGCTGCCGGGGGTGAGTCGCTATTTAAAGCGTTAGGCAATGATCTGAATATCAGTCTGTTTAATCGTGGCCATACACTGTTATCTGCCGTAGAAGGCAGTTATATCAGTTTGGCGCGAGCACTGCTGAAGCGATCAAGTTTAATCATTCTCGACGAACCCATCGCCAATCGTAATCCTGCAGCTAAAGCCCAACTGCTAAAGACATTTAGCGCACTCAAAGGTAAGAGCACCGTGATTTTTACCAGTCATGATCAAGAGTTGATCCAGCAAGCTGACAAAGTCGTAATTTTAGATAAAGGAGCTGTGGTTTACGCTGGTCCTATCCCTGAAAAAGCACCTCAGCCACCGCAAGCATCATCTCAGGAGAACCTCCCTAATGGATAATCGTCAACTAGCGAATCGAGTATGGCCTGAGCATGAATTTACCGATGCGATTGAAGCTCCCGCAGAAAGAAAGTTAATTAAGCGCATCATCTTTTTGATCACAGGTTCAGTGTTAATCATGTTGTTGTGGTCACTGTTTGCCGAGGTAGAAGAGATCTCCAAATCCAAGGGGCAAGTTGTTCCTCTTGGCCACCGACAGATCATTCAAAGTCGCGCTGGCGGCACTATGGCCTCGGTGATGGTAGAAGAGGGAGATGTGGTTAAAAAAGGCGATGTATTAGCCAGCTTTGTCTCGATTGACAGTCAATCAGCAGAAGAGGAGCTCGCCAGTAAACGCGCAAACCTATTACTTCGCATTGAGCGCTACGAGTCTTTTATTGACCAACGAGAGGCTAATTTTAGTGAATTTGAAGTTGAGTACCCACAATTGGTCAAATTGCATACCGCATCACTGAACCGGATGAACCAAGAGCGAGTAGCAATGCAGCAACTCTCAGAGTCTGACATCGCTAAATCTCAAGCAGAAATCGATGGCCTCTTAGCTGAGATCCCACCGCTAAGCGATCAAATTAAAACCGCAGAACAAACGCTAACAATGATGCAGTCGGTTACCGCAGAGCAAGCCGTATCCAAGCTAAGAATTTTAGAGTCGCAACAAAAATTAGATTCCTACATGCGCGAACTGAGAAGCATGGAGAGCAAACAACAGGTTCTGGCTAAAAACTTGCTCAATTTAGAACAACAACTAAACCAGAAAAAAGTGACCTTACTCAAAGAGGTCGGTGAGAAACGTACCGATGCCCAAGCAGAACTGCTTGGCATTATCGCTCGCTTAAAATCATCAGGCTCTCTCGTCTCACAAAATACCATTATCGCTCCTGTCGACGGCATTATTCAGTCTATCCCCTCCTCATCGACAGGCAGCGTGATCCAGCCCGGTGGCACAGTAGCGGTCATTGTACCAATGACAAAAACGGGCTTAATGGAAGCCAAATTGTCACCTCGCGATATCGGTTTTGTGAAAGTGGGTCAGCCGGTAAGGATTAAAATTGATGCATTTGATTACAGCCGTTATGGCGCCCTCGACGGCATTGTAAAACGAATATCTCCAAGTACCGATTCAGATGAAAAAGGCGGGGTATTTTACAAAGTGCAAATTGCCATTGATAAGCCCTATTTTTCGGATAAACCCGGCCGGTTCGACTTGATCCCAGGGATGACAGGTGAAGCTGACATCGTGACCGGAGACAAAACGGTATTTCAGTATCTCTGGAAACCGGTATTTACCAATGTGACAGAAGCTTTTGGTGAGCGCTAAAGAGGAAGTAGATAATGAGTCATGACGATAAAAAATCCACATCAAATACTAAGACACCAGAAGCCATTGAAGCGGAGAAAAAACAAAGAGAATTGGAAGCCAAACAAAAGGCTAAACAGCTTGATAAGGACGTCGCCCGTTTAAAAGCTAAAGAACTTCGAGATAGTGGCGCTAAAGCCAGTACTATCGGCAATAAAGATCTGGTCGCTGATAAATCTTGGAGTGCTGCCAGCACCATAGTAAAAGACGATTCAAGTACAGCTGACAATGACGCCTCACCTCTCGATGACTCTCATCAATCACAACGTTCAAATAGTGAAGCGTTACAAGAACAGTCATCTACAGCCCAAACTAGCAAAGACGATTTAACCGCCCTAGAAACATCACAAAATGGACAAACTCAGCAAACGGCAAGTAAACGTCCTCAAGGCTCTAGCGAGACTACAGGCTTAAGTGCAGGGGCGCATTTTCATGCAAGCTCTAGCAAAGGCCCAGTGTTAAGCACTATTGCTCACCCTTTAACGTTTACCGCTAATGAACATAACCAGCCTCATTTTACCATTGCTATGACAACCGATACTGGTGTGCATCAAGTCACTGAGCTGCAGAGTAAAACCAGCTTAATAAGCACTGGCACTGGCACTGGCACTGGCACTGGCACTGGCACTGGCACTGGCACTGGCACTGGCACTGGCACTGGCACTGGCACTGGCACTGGCACTGGCACTGGCAAGATCAAGGACACTGGCTCGTG
>NZ_PJBM01000161.1:0-12715 GCF_002836075.1 Shewanella sp. GutDb-MelDb
ATCCCATTTAACACCATCCGCTTTCTCAGAAATGGCCATTGCTGGTGCAGCCATTGCAACACCAGCTGCAGCTCCCATTCCCTTAATGAAATTGCGGCGTCCTAGCAGATCTTTATTACTCATCTGTCATCATCCATAGTTATAATCGACAACGAGATCATAATGCTGGAATCGATTCCAAAATGAGAGTTGCAATATGGTTTACAAAATACAACACATTTGTAATCAAGAAGTTAAAGGAAGGTTCCATATTTTTGTTTTTAGGGATATTAACTGAATTTTGGACTTGGTTCCAAACTGTGACATAGCGATAAAACAAGCCGATGGGAATAATAACGGTGCTATTTATTTTTGGTGTTCACCCTCGCCTTCACCTCCTAACGACCAAAGAAAGCATGCCTATTTACCATTCTGCGCACCCCACTACAAACGCACTAAAATCCTGATAAATAACAGTTAAAACCCATTCAGCTGAAAGTTATTGGTAGCACGATCTATCACATATTTTGATTCACCAAATAAACAGCTAAGAGATAAAGCCTCAGCATTTATGACGAGTAAATCATGCAAAATTTCAAGCCGAAAAAGATTAAAATAGTCTGGTGTAAGTGATTTTGAGGATGTCCAAAGTACGGGTTACATGTAATAGATGTTACACGCGCCGATACATGTGTAACATGCGGGGGCTCGGACTAATCTCAATATAAGAGGAATGCAAAACTCTTCTGCAACTGAATTGGCAATAAAAGCTAGTTCGGCGATGGCGAACATCATCCATATTTAAAAGACAGTTCGGTCTATCGCTAGATAGTTCTATCTTTCAACAAAACTTGGACGTTAACGACCGGAATAACACTGGGTTAAAAGCACAATACTTAAACCATAGATAGAAGAAATCATTGTAAAATAATAACTTTACTCTAGAGCTGTTGAACTGTTCTCGTTACAAAAAAGAAGCGCAACGCTCAACCCCAGCAGTTAAGCTATTTTGGAGCACGATGTGGCTTGTCACCGTTAGGCATTCCCTATGAAGATTACTTCTGCATAAGAGCAAATTTTTCAGCTAATTGGGCCGCCTGCTTAGGCATATTAGCTGCCTTAAATAACTCGATAATGCACTCTGCGGTACATAATCCGCCATCCACTTGGTTGCGCCTGAGGGTAAACAAAGAGTCCTGCTGTGAAGATATCGAATATTTCTGCGCATTTTTCAAATAATCACTTCGGCGCAGCATCTTTCGTGCTTCCTGCCACGTCGCATCGAGAATGACTAAGGTTGATGGCATTGCCGGTTCACTTTTCTGTTCATCATGCAGGACACTTGCGACTTGGCTGTTTTTTTCTGACGAGCTAACTAAAGCGGCTAACTCTGAAGGACTATCAATCTCTTCTGGAAACAACAGCGCACAATCAGCTGTTTGTAATTGTTTAACCAGTACGGCATCGGGCGAGGTTCTTGCCCATATGATCCGTGTGCAAATGTCAGGGAAGCATTCAAGTGCTAATTGCCCAGTGTTACTTGGACGTGTCACTTCACGCTCATGAGTTAGTAGAATGATTTGCAATGTCTGTACCCAAAAAAAGACCCAGCCAGATTATATCCCAAATGACCTCGGAAAGCAGAATCCAGAATGTGGAGAAATGGTAGAATTCAAGATCGTTAATTGCAGCTTCATTAACGACATACCCACCGTCTGTGGTGCTCTTCTGAAATCACAGCACACGTTATGCTAGGCTTTGGTATCCTCGGTCACGGCTCCTGCATTATTGATCCTGGACACATTTTGCTAATACTCATGTCACTCATACTCAGTTCGCGAATAAAAACGCGTATTTAATAGACCCTATTATCAAATGAATAATCGTCATTAATGAAAATCTCTTGAACGTACCACTAATTCATTCAGTGCCGTAGAAATATCAATTAGCTTGCCAGCCACAACATGAGTCACTCCAGATTTTCGTTCTAAAATACCACTCACCTTCATGATTTTAGACACCAAATATGCCTGCCGTTGCGCTCTTGCTGTTGCGCTCCAAACGATTAAATTCACATTGCCGGTTTCATCCTCTAGGGTAATAAACGTCACCCCTGACGCAGTGCCAGGCCGCTGCCTTCCGACAACAAGGCCAGCGACCGTGACCACTTGCCCGCTACGGCACTCATCGAGTTGTTCTGCCGTTAGACAATGCTGTAGACAAGGTTTATCCCGTAATAAGCTCATCGGGTGCTGACCCAGTGTGACTCCGGTATAGGCATAATCGGCTTGCATGGACTCAGCAATGCTCGGACAGGGTAACATCACCTCTGCCGCCTTAAATAATACAGCACGCGCTTGCGGGTCAATGTTGTTTGCTCGCGGAGGCTCCCCTTCAAACTCCGAGGCATTGTCAAATAAAGGTAAGCTTGGCTGACATGCCGATAACTGCCAACGCACTTGATGACGGTGACCTGCGACCTTGATAAACGCATCAGCACTGGCAAGTGTTTCCAGTTCATGGCGAGCGATGCCTAATTGATAAATCTGATCAATATGAGAAAAACCTTGCTCTGGTCGCTGCTCCATCAATTTATCAATTTCGTTTCTATTAAGCCCTTTCACCAATCGAAATCCTAAACGAATCGCCTTTGAGCCATGCGCTGCTGCCACGAGTGTATGTTGCCACTGGCTTTGATTGATACACACGGGTAACACAACAACGCCGTGGCGCTGTGCATCTTGGATCAATTGCGATGGGCTATAAAACCCCATTGGTTGGCTGTTTAATAATGAACAGCAAAATGCCGCGGGATAATGATACTTAAGGTAAGCTGACACATAGGCTAATAATGCAAAGCTTGCTGAATGGGACTCTGGAAAACCATACTCGCCAAAGCCCTTTATCTGCTTGTAGATCTGTTGTGAAAACTGAGCCGTATAACCTCGGCTTTGCATACCGTTGAGTAGCTTACCCTCAAACTGCTGTAATTCACCCGATCTCTTCCAGCTTGCCATCGCCCGCCGCAGTTGATCCGCTTCCCCACCCGAAAAACCCGCAGCAACCATTGCCAGCTTAATCACTTGTTCCTGAAAAATCGGCACGCCCATTGTTCGAGACAACACAGATTCAACCTCTTTGCTTGGGTAAGTCACCTTCTCTAAACCGTCTCGACGCCTTAAATAGGGATGCACCATATCCCCTTGAATGGGCCCTGGGCGGACAATAGCGATTTGCACCACTAAGTCGTAATAGCAACGCGGCTTAAGCCGCGGCAGCATTGACGTCTGTGCTCGCGATTCCACTTGAAAAACGCCGATACTGTCGCCACGTTGTAGCATGTTATAAACAGCGGCTTGCTCCCACTCCACCTGATCCATCGTAAAATTATGCTTGGGTGTGCTGAGCAGTTGAAAACATTTCCTAATAGCGGTCAGCATACCAAGCGCCAGTACATCCACTTTTAGTAGCCCTAGGCTTTCTAAATCATCTTTATCCCACTGAATCACGGTTCTATCGGCCATCGCTGCATTTTCAACGGGCACTAACTCACTTAATGGACCTGAAGAGATAATAAAGCCACCAACATGCTGCGATAAATGCCTTGGAAACCCTAAGATGCTCTGCACTAGCGGCAATAAATATTTGCCCATTCCCTCGGTTGGTACCAAGGATTTATCTTGTAGCTGGGTTAACCAATCCGCTTCACTGTCACGCCTATCAATGCTGTGCTGCATATGGTCTAAGTGCTGTTTATCGATGCCTAATGCTTTTCCAACGTCTGCCAGTGCGCTTTTAAAACGGTAACTTATCACTGTCGCTGCCAGCGCCGCCCGCTCTCTGCCATACTTGCGATAGATGTATTGAATGATCTCCTCACGGCGTTCATGTTCAAAATCAACGTCAATATCAGGAGGCTCATTGCGCTCTTTAGAGACAAAACGCTCAAACAGCATATTCACTTTTGTAGGGTCAACCTCAGTGATCCCTAAGCAGTAACAAACAACTGAGTTAGCCGCAGAGCCTCGCCCTTGATGCAAAATTTGTTGTAACTTGGCATATTGAACGATATCAAAGATGGTTAAGAAGAAGTATTCGTACTGCATCTCTTTAATCAAGATAAGCTCTTTTTCGTACTGCAATGTCACGCTTGTTGGAACATGGTCGTTAAAGCGGCGCATAGCTCCTTTATAGACTTCTTGCGCTAAATACTGACTCGCTGATAATCCACTCGGCACCACCTCACTTGGGTACTCATATTTAAGTTCATCAAGGCAAAAATCACACTGCGCGGCGATAAGTAATGAGTTATCAATCCACGCCTTTGGGTAGCGTTTATATATCGCACTCATCGGTTTAAGCGCCGTTTCGGCGTTGGCTAACAAACGCTCCCCCGCTTGTGAAAGTTCAGTGCTATAACGGATGCAGGTGAGTATGTCTTGCAGTTTCTGCCTTTGCTCGCAATGCATACGAACATTACCTGCCGCAACACACGCCATGTTTAACTGACTGGCAATTTGAGTCCACAACTGGATCTTTAATGCTTCGCCAGCCACTAAGCTGCGCTCCATCAGTAGATAACAACGCTGAGCAAAAACATTGCGGATAGACTGACCAATGGCGAGCATCTTAGTTTGATAAGCCTCTAGTTGCGGTGATAAATCGCCTAAATCACTGCGAATTGGATTAAGTGACGTCGGTTGCCATAATAAAATGGTGCGTTCTAAACCTTGCTTTAGTTCACTAAAGTGCAGTTGATATTCGCCTTTTGCAGCTCGGCGACGGCTGGTTGTGATTAATTGACTAATTTGCCCGTAACCACGGCGATCCATCGCAAGCAGCACAAACACACCTTCTGCTAATTGAAACTCCGCGCCCACCAGCAACTTAATCTGCTGTTTTTTGGCAGCCTCATACGCCTTCACGATGCCCGCAAATGAACACTCATCGGTAATCGCAATCGCTTTATATCCCAGTAATGCGGCTTGTTCGACCAACTCGTGAGGATGAGAAGCTCCTCGAAGAAAGGTGTAATTAGAGATAGCATGTAGTTCGGCGTACATTAGCCAAACCAGCCATGTAAGAAAAAACCACGGCTATCTTTAAATACCCAACATAATCCGCCTAGCTGATGACTCGCAATATAGTAATCACGGCATATGGCTGGCTCCTGCCACCAGTGTGTTTGCAGTCTTTCAGGTCCTTTTAACAGCTCAATCATCTCAATCGAGATCATTTCAGGTGTCGTCAACAACCAACTTGGACGGCACGCCCCCACGCTGAGGCCTGTCGTCGGATGGCCAAGATCAGAGAGTTGTTGCAATGACTTGATAACGGGTCTGTGCTCTTGGCTGGTAGCGGAAAGATCCGTTGCTTGCCAACTCTCTTCAGGTAAATGAGCAGAAGTTGCCAGCAGTCCTTTCACCTTATCGCTACCCAGTCTTGCTTGTAGCAGCGCCATCAGCCGCAAAGCTTTCTCTGAACGTTGCCCCTGAGCTGCCTGTTGTGGTCCAAACCAGTTGTCATTAGCAATCGTAATAGGTACAAACTTGTCGACAGAAATCACCATTTCAACCACAGGTTGATACAGAGTGACACGCTCTAGTTGCATACGGCATAAGCTTAATAAGTTATCACTGCGATGCTCGGCAAAGGGGTACTGAATAATAATATCAAGCTGACTGCGCTCGCTATCACGGTAGATGAGGGTCAATTTAAGCTGTTGAATCGCAAGTTGGCGTTGCTTTAAGTAGCTCGCCATCTCTTTGAGCATTCTACCTAACGGAAAAACAATCCCTTGCATCAATTCAACTTCATATAATAAAGACAGTTTTTGCAGATAAGTTTCCTCTGGCTCAAAATAGGTTAACGGATGCGGTAAAGCGCCCGAGATTTTTGCCAGAAGTTGCAGCAGCTTGGGGCCGAATCGTCGCCCTAGTTCCTTATCCGGTAAAGTGCACAAAGCCGCAAAAGAGGTCACGCCAATATCGAGAAAGCTTTGCCTTAAAAAGCGTGATATCGGTAGTGAGGCAATCGGTAATTGACTAAGTAACGCATGGCTCTTATCAGGATTAAGGGATTCACTTTGGGTCACTTCAGCCATGACTGAAGACTGCTGCGCGAGCAACTGTGCCGCTAAAGGTGTTTTGCCTATTGCAAGAGACACCTCTAAACCATAGGTTTTGGCTCGTTGAGCATATTGCTCAATAAGCTTATCAATACCATCGAAAATAAGCGCTATGGAACTGACTTCAAGCAACAGGGTGTTACAAACAAACTCATCGACATGTAACTTCGCACTCGATTGACCATCTTTGTGTGCATCATGCACCAAGGCGCAGCGCAGGGGCACGACGCGTGCACTAAACTCATAGCTCCATTGGCATAGCCAATCTGACGCTTGCTGATTAGTGGAGGCGTCGAACTCAGCTAACATCGCCGACGGCGTTAAACTTTGCGCGGTAGAAAGGCTCATCCCAACCGTCACTCCAGCTTTGTGACTCCCAGCGTCAAGTGCCAGCACGTGTAAAGACTTAGGGTCATACAATAGTACTTCAGCGCTTTGATTTAGCTCATTGCGGTAACAGAAGTATTGTAGTGCCCACTGTGGGTAATGAGCTGCTAGCCATAACATATCCATTAGCGACCATGCATTAGGTTAATGAATTTTGCTAGGTGATGTTGGCGCCCCTTGCTGCAGCGTTTTATAAGACTCTGTCCATCTATCTTGAGCAGAGTCGTTATAAGATGCAGCAAGCGATGGTTGACTGTGACGCTTTACCTCTGCTGACAATGTCGGTGTTACTAACGTTGCCTGCTCTATTGAATCGCTCACCAGTTCACTCAAAGGCGCTTTAAGATAATATGTCGGCTGCAGGCTTAATCTACGTGTTGGCTCAAGCTGCAACGATAAGTGGTTTTCTCGCTCAGCCTCAGCTGCATGATAAATAACAGAAGATGAATTAGCTTTTTTGCTCGCTCTCTCAGCGTTTACCGCATCGATGTGTACAGCCAATATTGATCGTCTGCTACTTGTGACTTTAACCGCTGCACTCTTATTAGTAACAGATAAGGTGTTAATAACAGATAGAACCTTATCACCCGCAGTAGACGGTAATAGTGGGCTACTGATTACAGCCCTATAATCCGCCAGCCCTTTAATTGCGCTAACTTGCGCTTGGCACAGATCCTGACCTATCAAATCGATATTAAGTGAGGCGCTACCGGACAAGTCATCATTTAGCGAAGCGTTATCAATCAAACAAGCACTGACACCCAATAGACTTTCTTTTAAATGAGGAGGCAGCAGCGGTAGACTAAAGACAGGGCTAGGCCAGCCACCACGGCGCTTAATAATATTGATTTCAGTCATCCCTAAATGACTATTTGAAAATCGACTTAAACTTGGCTGCTGGCGCTCAGTCAGCTTGGGCACTAATTTCAACATTGATGCTTCGACGATAACGGCTTTTTTGTTATTACTGTCATTGGCATTTAACGCCGAAAAGCACTGTCTTTGCAGCACTAAACGTAAATTCACTGGGTGTGACAGCTGTGCATTCGTTGTCGGTAAATAGAGCATACACAAGGCTTGGCCTTTCTCTGCAGCTAGCTGCAACCTTCTCGCCTCAGTTATCGATAAACTGTCTAGCCAAGCTAATACTAGTGGTACGCTGCCACTCGCTAACGCTTGTTCAATGGACCACAAGCGTTCTTTTCGCTCTTCAGTATCTATCCAGATCAAGCGTTCCACATCCAACCCTTGTTGTAACAAAGCTTGCGGCGAAGGGATGTGAGGCGGCGCCACCAGCATCACCATGGAATCATTAATTTGTGTTGATGACACACAGTGGCTTATAAGTTGTTTCAATAAAGGCAACACGATACTGAGCTCACCTTGACCCACACCATCACATAAAATTTCGCACACACCGATTTGTGGCCAACCATTATCAGCAAGATTTTTATCTAACAATGAAAAACCCGTCGGATAGGCTACATGTTGCTGCTGCCACTGCTGCCCACGCCAAATGTCTTGCCGTTCTAACAATTGATTTAAAGAACAGGTTCCTGTTGTATTAGCGCTGGTAGCGGTCTTGCATATTCGCTCAGCATTGACGATCACCGGCTTGCGGAAACTGGCACTATCAATCGGCTCTGACGCTTCTTTATCTTTTAATACCGAATATGCCTTTGCGCTTGATTGATCCATGTTTCCACCTGTCTGTGAGATAAAAAGTACTCATCATTTGAGGACCTACCCTTTGATAACAGGCGTTATGATCCTTAAATTTAAATACTGTATATGCATACAGTATAATTATCTTTATTGAGATCGCAAGTACTCGATTCAGATCTGCAAGCCAAAAAAAACGCCCCTCAATTGAGGGGCGTTAATAAATAATACTTTTATGTATCGTAATAAATTCTAAAGCAAGGACTTATTACTTATACTTTTTCACTTTCTTGAGCGCTATTTGCTGCTTTAACATCGACAGGTGATCGGTGAACACCACACCCTTGAGATGATCCATCTCATGTTGCAGTACAACGGCAAGAAACTCATCGGTATCGATCTCGAATGCTTGACCTGTGCGATCTAATGCAGTGACTTTTACGCCTTCATGACGATTCACTTTCGCACGATAACCAGGAATAGACAAACAGCCCTCTTCCCCTTGAAAATCACCACGCGTTTCTACCATTTCAGGATTAATCAATACCATCGGCTGATCGCGTTCTTCAGACAAATCGATAACTAAAATAGCATGCAAGCTACCGACTTGAGTTGCTGCAAGCCCGATACCATCCTCGGTGTCGTACATGGTTTCAATCAAATCATCAATAAAACCCTGCACCGCATCAATATCCTTAACCGGCTCAGCTTTTCGTTTAAGCCGCTCATCAGGGATCGTTAAAATGTCTAACACTGCCATATCATTATCACACTAGTATTAACTAAAAAATTTCGCGCTATTATGACCGAATCGACAATAAAGGCAACTCTTGCGAGTCTTAACTTACCGTACTCAGCCCCTGTTTGCCCCGAAAAGAGGCCGTTCAGATGGCAACCGTTACGATACTGAGAATAAAGTCGATAATATAAGCTCGGGAATTATATTAAATTACGGCGCTTCCCTTAGCGCGAAAACGATTCAAAATCACACAATACGATCCATTTTAGTAACAGCTATGTTAACATCCTTAAAAATGTATAAAGTATACGGATAATAATATGACACAAGCTGTGCGATCCCCCTTACCCCCGACATTCTTTGTCGCAAATACCATGGAGATCTTTGAACGACTCGCTTGGTATGGCTTTTTTGCCCTTTCATCGCTCTATATGACCTCGCCACAAAATCAAGGTGGATTAGGTTTTTCTGATCAAGAACGTGGCCTGCTACAAGGTATGATCCCCTTTTTCTTGTACCTTTTCCCAGTACTGACAGGCGCACTTGCCGACCGTTATGGTTACCGGAAAATGTTTCTAATTTCTTATGCCATCATGTGCCCCAGTTATTATATATTGGGTCAGGTCGATAGTTTTATGGGCTTCTTTGTTGCCTTCATGGGCGTAGCTGTAGGCGCTGCGTGCTTTAAACCTGTTGTAACAGGTACTGTCGCCCGTACCACCGATGACACTAACCGTGGCTTAGGTTTTGGCATATTTTACATGATGGTCAATATTGGTGGATTCTTAGGGCCATTCGTGGCGGGTTACGTGCGCGCCATTAGCTGGGACTGGGTGTTTATTATGTCTTCATTCTGGATCGCACTTAACTTTATCCCTGCTCTGTTATTCTACAAAGAGCCAACGGATCAAAATAGCCAAAAAGGTAAACCACTCAAAGCCGTTTTCAGCGATATTCAAGAGGTCCTCGGTAATGCTCGTTTCGCGATTCTATTTTTCGGTACGCTGATTATATTAATGTCTTTTGGCGCTAAATGGATCACCGGTGAAACGACGCTTATTATCTATGCCTGTTGGTTCAGTGCCCATCTTATTTGGGACAAGCTGGCTTCATCTCAAAAAGGCGCGCCATGGTATGGCCAAAAAATTAGCCTAGGTAACAAACCATTTGTTATCTACCTGCTTATTTTATCGGGCATGTGGATGGTGTATCAGCAAATCTTTATTACGCTACCTATCTATATCCGTGACTTTGTCGACACCACTGATTTAGTCTTGATGCTAGCTAACTACCCAGACTTACAGCAGTTCTTTGCGCCCGTCGATATCAGCTTACTGCAATCAGAAGTCACCCGCTTAGCACAAGAGTTCAGTGCTGGAACCTTAAATGCGAAGCAAGCCTATTTTGAACTGGTTCATGCCAAAGTGATGGTACCAACAACCGAAATAAGCCAAGCATTTACCGCTATTGGGCAAACTCCAGCCTTGGCAGTGCAATACGCCCAGAGCTGGGCCAGTGAACATCGCCAAGTGAACCCTGAATACCTTATCGGGCTTAACTTTTTATCGATTGTCATGATGCAACTAGTTGTTAGCCGTTTTGTTGAGCGCTTCCAAGCGCTTCCAGTACTGGTTGGCGGAACCATTATCCTCGCACTAGGCACAGCCATTGGTGGCTTAGCGCATGGCGCAATCATGGGCGGTGCAATGGTACTCACCTCGATTTTAGTATTCTCTATTGGAGAAATGGTTGCCTCACCAAAGAGTCAAGAATACGTTGCTAGTTTTGCACCTCATGATAAAAAAGCCATGTTTATGGGCTACTACTTTGTCTCATCGGCTATTGGCTTTTTACTGGCAGGTCCATTATCTGGCTACCTTTATAGTGAAGTTGCCAAAGGTGCTGAGCGCCCAGATATGATGTGGTTTATTATTGGCGGACTCGGTCTACTGACTGCGTTCGGTTTAATTATTTTCCATAAATTTGGCGTTACACCACACGCGCAAGACACCATTGACGGCGAGCTAGCTTAAGTAATTCTGCCTCAATTAACATGTTTAAAGCCCACACTAATTTCATTAGCGTGGGCTTTTTATTGTGTACGATGTTATTGCAACAGCATTAAAACTGAGAGCGAACGGCAAATACCCATTGGGTGTCATCAGTTTCAATATTTTCAAGCTTTTCCCAATCATACTGATAACGTACCACCCATGACCACTGAGGGTTCACTTGGTAGCCCATTGCTAACCAGGCCCTCGCATCAAAACGCTCAACACCATCAATCCCTGCATTACCTCTGGCATACAGTTCGCTGTACCAATGTTCGGTAATCGGTTTTAACACTGTGATACTGGCGTTAGCCGCGGTACTGTCGGTATAAGACTTAACCGCTAAATGGTTAACGGCAAACTCAGTAAATACTTGGGTATTTAACCAGCCTTTATGCTCATGCATCAAACCCAGTTGATACTGATAATGGCTGGCTTTTCCTTGAGGGGTATCGGTTTTACCATGATCAATCGATGCTCTAAGATGCCACTGATTAGAGGATGAATATAGATAACCCAAATGCCATTTATCACCTCCGGTATTAGTGTTGGCCGAAAATTTTTGATGGTCCGTCGCCAAGGTGCCACCAACGTTGAGTACATTGTCAGTAAAGCCAACATACAGCGAATCACTTAGGTTGAGCGGATCCGCAATATGACGATACTGCTCAGCCACAGCAGGTAGAGAAACAGTAGATAGCAACAGTAACGAGCTAAAGAGAGGGTTGATGACCTGCGCAGACATGATATATACCGTAGAAAAGCGCTATTATTACTTTAGCGCTAAGTCTCAGCAAGAACTTTTACCTTATATTACAACGTATTAATAAAGTAGCAGCATGCTGGCAAAAGTTTAACAGGCGTAACCAACCTTCGCGTTATCAACCGCATTAATGATCTGCTGACAATCTTGTGATAGATCCCGATACACGATAGAGTTTAAGAGAAAATAAAGGGATAGTGATTCATGGAAAGCGACAACAAAGCTTCACCTATGACGCAAATATGGCATATTGTGTCTATGATCCCTGCAGGGAATGTCAGTTCTTATGGCAAAATTGCAGATTTAGCCGGGCTACCAGGCAGAGCACGTTATGTGTCTAAGGCACTTAAAGCCGCACCTGAAACACTAGCCCTACCTTGGCATAGAGTGATTAACAGCCAAGGCAAGATTTCGTTTGCCGAACATACTCAACCTTTCAGGGATCAAATGGAGCTGCTACGCAGCGAAGGCGTTATCGTCAATCGCGGTCGAGTTAAGCTGTCTGATCATGAATGGCGACCTGATATGGCAACATTAGTGCTTTCGATACCGTTTTAAAGCACATTAAACACTGTTTTAAGGAGAGGTTTTTGTCTAAAAAGTCACGTATTTTATTTGCTGCTAGCTTGCTATTGACGAGCTATCCCCTCATAGCTGACACTACGCCTTTGACTCCCCACACAGCTGAATATCAAGTCAACTATGGCAGTATCGAACTTGGTCGCGCGCGTTATATTTTATCGGCCCCTGACGGAGGCGTATTCCAATACCGTTTCGACAGTGATGTCAGTCTGCTAATGCTCTCCGATCAACGCCATGTTCGCAGTGAATTCACACTCCAAGACAACCAGCTAGTGCCAATGCGCTACTCTGTCGAGAGAACTGGAACCGGGCCTGATTTTAGAGAGCAAATCGCTTTTGCTAAGGGGCAAAATGTGGTTCATAGCCGTTATAAAGATGAACGAGCAAAGTTCCCTTACGACGCCGAGCTGTTTGATGCTCTCATG
>NZ_PJBM01000178.1:0-12650 GCF_002836075.1 Shewanella sp. GutDb-MelDb
AGTAAAACAAGGCATAACGAATGTACTCTCATCTTCCACCACTTAACTCGCTACGCGCCTTTGAAGCTGCAGCTCGATTACTCAGCTTTACAATTGCTAGTAAAGAACTATTTGTGACTCATGGTGCTATCAGTAAGCAGGTTAGAATATTAGAGGAGTATGTGGGTACCCCATTGTTTATTCGGCAGCACCGTAGCCTAAAACTCACCGATGAGGGTGAGAGGTACTTTGTTAATGTTCAATCAGCATTACAGACGATTAATAACGCTACTGCCGACCTAATTGATCATCCGTTACGCACTCAAACCTTGGCCATTAACGTGCTACCTAGCTTAACCATTAGTTGGCTTATCCCACGCATGGAGGATTTTAAATCTCGATTTCCACATCTTTATGTTGATCTCTCAATTGGTGACTTTGATGTTGATTTCAGTAGCGCTAAATATGACATTGCAGTACGGAGTGCCACTTCTATTCCGAAAGGGGTCAATGTGATGAAGTTAATGGATGAAGATCTTTGCCTTGTGTGCTCACCAGAATTAAGCCAACAGTTAACATCTCTGGAGTCAATCAACCAGATGACACTGCTTAAACATACCACCCGGCCTGATCTTTGGCAGCTTTGGGCTGAAGATGTGGGGATTAAGCTAACAACAAAAAACAAGTTTGGTGTAGAACACTTTTACATGCTCAGCCAAGCGGCTGTAAGTGGTATGGGCGTGGCCCTTATTCCACGTTTTTTTATTGAAGATGAGCTTAAAAGTGGCACGCTAGTGATCCCTTTTGTGGCGAAATTCACGAGCCCATACAGCTACTACCTCTTAACGCCTAAATCGAGCAACCTATCATTAAAAGTACAAGCCTTTATTGATTGGTTACTCGAACTCTTTAGCCCCTATAGAGAGACGTAACAAATTGGCTATTTTACCAATGTGTTATCACTGTAACTCTGCGATGTCGAACAGTTCTAAGTAACTGAGACCAGGCTCGACAGCGATCTCAAAGCGCAACACTTTAAGACAGGCATCAAAAAGAGCCTCTCCAAACCATTGTCTATCGAAGGCTTCTAGGGCTTGGATAATACCTGCTTGCCCCAAATCACCTTTTACATTATCGGGAGCCAATGCATCAACAAAGCTGGCCACCAGTCCATAAAGATCTTTCTCAGCTTGCCCTTCAACATCCCACAGCGTGGGATCCGCATATTGGCTTGCGTAATGACTCGCGGCGATATCTAGGCCAATACCAAAGTTCACCAGAATCGCTTTATTGGGGTTACAGATGATATTTTTAGGACAAATAGCCCCATGGTAGATATCCATTTGATGCATATACTGCAAGCCCGTAAGCAGCTGGGTAAACCATTTAATAGGCTGACCCAACTCAATTGCCGGTAACTCATCTATGGAGACGCCATACTCCCACGCTCGAGCAATAAACAGCTCTTCACTTTGCGGCAGTTGGCCGAAGGCGAGGACTTTTTCTATATGGGGGTGAAAAAGTTTAGCTAAACTCCGATAAGTGTTACTGAGCATAGACCAATTGGCTTCGACACTGCTATAGATTGATATACCGCACTGATATTGTCCCTGCAGCTGTTTTGCCCGCCAGAATTGACTTGTCTTAGTGGCTGCAATAAATTGCTCCAACTCAAAATGATGATCAATAACGGCGCCTTTAGTGATCTCAATTTTTTCAGGCACCGTATCGCAAACACCTTGGTCGATCAATGCAGAGAGATCGCAGCGCAATGCATCTAAGTCATTGGTTTCACCCGCAACAGCGGCGCGATACCATTGATAGACTCGAGGTTGCTTAGTCTGCTCAGCGATCGCTAAGAACCCTTGTGCATAGGCTTTGATATCGTTGTTAACACTCAGTGTGTTTTTGATATCGATGAATTCGACATCACCCATGTCTGATACAAAAATACAGTTGCTCGTCCAGCCACTGACGGTAAAGCCGCGACGATGGATCTGTTGTAAGCCTGACACACTGCGACGCAGTATTTCTAGCAGCTGATAAGTGGTCATCAGCTCCGACTCAAGCACATTAAGCGGCACACCACGCGGCATACGAATAGGCAAAACGAGTTGCTCGCCGTCTTGTATTAATGGCGCACAATAGGGCACACCACTGCAGCCAGACAACGCTTGTAGGCGTTGAAATTCAGTTCTAAGTTGAGCTTCATGGGTTTCAGATTGGCTGCTATCGTCAAACTGAGTAGGGATTAATACTTTTAACAGCCAAGGAGCGGTCCACTCACCCGGGTTATACTCCGCCTGCCAGACTTCTAATCCACTTTGAATAAATAGACATTTGAGTTTGGTGAAATCTTGGATTTTGTTATTACGTTGCTCAACGATGGCGACTTGGCCAATGGTTTCAAGCACCAGCTCTTTTTGGGTATTCGTCACTTGATGCTTTCTAGGTGCAGTCAGTCCCCACTCTGTGGTTAGCGCTGCGACAATCTGTTTTGGAGTATAGATACTCAAAGAGCCTTGCTGCTTTTCAAGTTCAATCTCTTCCCCTTTACGGCCAGTAATAAACACCATGCCTTGGCACCAAGGGGCATAAACACCAACAGGGATCTTATGCTTGACGTTACCCGCTAAGACACGAGCAACGTAGTTAGCCTTAGCTAGGCTATTGTCGACTTCACGTCCATCAAGAGACCAAGCGTGCAGACCAGCGTCTAATCGGCCGATATAGCCTTTAACGTCAACAACGTAAACGCCCCACTCGCCAATAACGAGTGCATCAACTTCCATTGCCTGACCAGATTTAGTGGGGATCTCAACATTGGTGAGTAAAATATAATCTTCTGGAAGTTCATCAGCGAGCAATGAAAATGCCCAACGTTCAGCATCATTTACCGGCGTTCCAAAACTTATCATTCTTGCCATTCTTTTCTCCCTCTGTGGCAATTATTTTTATTTTTCCTTTTAACATTCTCAACGTCTGGACACAAAAAAGCCACTAATAAAGTGGCTTATTTCAAAACTCATTTTCAGAGCTGATGTTTAACACTCATTAGTGTTTACAATCATCACTGCATTCATGGTCTTCATCAGCAAAGTCGTCGTCACCTTCTTGGTTCTGCATTACGCCCCACCCGTCAGTTACGCCGCCAAACTCTTGAGCAAACTCATGCAAGCTAAGTTCTTGCTCTACAATGGTGTTGTAGTCAGGAACCATATTGAGGCATACGATAAGTTCCCACTTACCTGATTCATCATTTAAGAGAAGCTCAATTTCGCCTTCTAGATCTGACTTGCCTAACTCTTCAGTTGCTGTCTCAGCATCACGTTGGTCTTCAAAAACCAAAAAGAAGTCGACATCAAGTGCAACCGATAGATCGATACCTGCATCGGCCATTGCTTGTAGCATTTTGCCGTTATCATCATCTGGAAACTGCATATTAATCCTCTACTCGCTTTCTTCGGACGCTGCAATAATCTGAACTGATTCGTCATTAAAGCTGACAACTTCACCCGCAATGACTTTTTTACGTTTACGGGTCTCAACTTCACCGTTAACCGTCACTTTTCCTTCCGAAATAATATGCTTAGCTTCTCCGCCACCGCTTATCATTCCTTGGACTTTTAATACTTTGTATAACTCGATATATTCTTCGCCTGACTTTAATGTCAGCGTTGGAGTATCTGAACTCACTTTAATTCGCCTTAAATTTACTAAACTACTGGCATTATAACACTCAAATCATCAAGCGAGCGCACGCTTTATAGCGTGACTAAACTCTTTCTGCCACAAGTAGGCCATAAAATCGTTCATCTAGCCATTCATCACCCACTTTCCAGTTATGACGTAACAAACCTTCTTGTAGAAAATGGCACTTTTCGAGTACTTTTGTTGACGCTATATTAAGATCAGCACAATGGGCGATAAATTTATGTGGCATAAATGAAATACATGCCCAATCAATCAACCCTTGCAAAGCTTCAGTGGCATAACCTTTTCCTTGCGCGTTATCATGCAGCATATAGCCTACTTCTAACTGCCCAAGAATTTGGCTTACATTATGTAAGCTCACAAAACCAACAAAACGTTTACTGTGTACGGCTTCAATAACTAAAGATAACTGTTGGTCTTCTTTAAAGTTATTGGGGATGAGTACACGCTCGAACTTTTGACGTATTACCGATTCAGACTGAGGAATACGAACGTATTGATTCAATATTTCACATGAATTAGTGTATAAAAAATCATCCCAATCGCTGGCGATAACGGTTCTTAACCTAAGTCTGTCGGTATACAGCTCGAGCATGCCTTATCCTTTATAGACAACTAAACAGCAGGCGGATTAGCCTCTGCTCGTCACCTCTAACAAGTGGTAACCGAACTGTGTTTTAACAGGACCTTGAACTTCGTTCAAAGGCGCGTTAAATACCACTTCATCAAACTCTTTAACCATCATACCGGGTCCAAATGAACCTAAATCACCACCTTGGGCAGAAGATGGGCAAGACGAGTTTGCTTTAGCGACATCACCAAAATCAGCACCACCAAGGATCTGTTGTTTTAGCTCTTCACACTGCTGCTCTGTATCTACTAGTAGATGTCTTGCTGTTGCTTGTACCATGGATTAACTCCTATAAATTAAAATAATTGCCTGCTTGGCAAAATTAAACCCCGCTAGTATATCCCAAATATTAGCGGACATTCCAGCGGGTTTATCAGTTACATATTCTATTGTTGTGACGCTATCCAGTCATTAATTTTCAGTTCCATCACTTCCATAGGCAGTGAGCCTGACGTCAATATTTGATCATGGAAAGCGCGTAAGTCAAACTTATCACCTAGCGCTTTTTCAGCTTGTGCACGCAATGACAATATTTTTAACTGACCAATTTTATAAGACAAGGCTTGTCCTGGTATCGCCATATAACGTTCGACTTCAGCAATAATGTCAGACTCAGCCATGGGCGAGTTATCTTTCATATATTGTATTGCTTGCTCACGAGTCCAACCTTTTGCGTGTAGCCCTGTATCCACCACCAAACGCATAGCACGTAACATTTCGTCTGATAACTTTCCAAAGTACTGATACGGATCAGTAAATAGCCCCATCTCGATACCTAAGTTTTCAGCGTATAATGCCCAACCCTCTTCGAATGCAGTGTAGTTACCAAAGCGCTGGAACTCAGGCACTCCGGTCAACTCTTGCTTAATCGAAATCTGAAAGTGATGACCAGGTGCGGCTTCATGCAGTGATAAAGTAGTCATGCCCCACTTTGGCTGCGCCTTAAGGTTATAGGTATTAACGTAAAACACCCCTGGCCGTGAACCGTCAACCGCTGGAGATTCGTACGACGCACCCGCTGCCGATTGTTCTCTGAAACTTTCGACCGGCTTAACGATATAATCTGCCTTTGGCATGATATTAAAGTACTTAGGCAACACAGCATTAATGTTGTCTTTAAGCTGCATATAACCATCAATAAGCCCCTGACGGTCATCAAAGAAATACTGTGGTTCTGAAGAAAGTGAGGCAAAGAAAGCCTTTAAGTCGCCTTTAAAACCCACTTCTTTGCGTACTTTATCCATCTCCGACAATATACGGGCAACTTCGTCTAAACCAATTTTATGGATCTCATCTACCGGCATCGTCGTTGTAGTATGAGTGTTAGCAAGGTGTTGGTACCACATTTTGCCATTGGGTAAGCCCCACCAACCGTCAGTTGCACGAGCGGATTTTAGATAAGTGTTTTGGAAATAATCACGTAGTCCTGTTAAACCAGGTAAAAGCTCGTCTGTAATGAGTTGCTTATATTCAATCGTGAGTGCTGTTTTGTCTGCGACAGAGAAAGACTCAGGCATTAAGCTTATTGGCGTGTAAAACAGACTATCTTCAGGGGTTGAAACTAATTGAGCCGTCAATTGAGGAATGATGCGATCGACTAACACTCTCGGTAACACCACCTTACTCTCAATCCCTTCATTCATACGCACTTGCGCCATCTTCATCCACTCGATGAACCCTTTTAAACGTTTCTCCCAATTACGGTAATCTTCTACGGTTTGAAAAGGTTGAGCACTTTCGCCACTACCAAGCTGCACCATGCTAATGACGGTGCTGTAAAACTGATTCATTGGCATAAAATGGTTAGGAAAAGTCTCATCCGCCATAGCGACATTGCGGTCGTAGGTAAACATGTCATAACTTAGCTTTAAGTCATTAGACAGTTTACTACGGTCGATTTTTTTTACGTCACTCAGATAACGCTTATTCAAATTATGACGTTGTGTCAGGTATTCGTCAGACAACCCATCACCAAATTTATCGTTATAATCATTAACGCCTACGAACGTTGCATAAATAGGTTCAAGCGCTAAATACTCTTTAAAATAATTATCTACCAATACTAAATAAGCTTGTTTCACTGTTTGTTGTTGGCTTAATTGCGTGCTCTTATCTACATCTGATTCATTTAATTGAGTATTCGCTTTATCACCGCAACCCGTCATACCGAGTACCATGCTAATAGATAGTGCGACTATCGCCTTTTTCATTCTAATCTTCCTTTTATTCACTGTAAGTGAGCGATCTTTTCTATACTTAACCACAAGTCTCATTAGGAGTGGCTCATGATTTACTCTTTTAGTAATTCTGGTTTTAGAGATCCTGAAACAGGTGTGTATAACCAAACCTATTTTATGGAAGTATTCAATCGAGAATGGCATCGCCATATACGTGACCACCAAAGTCTTGCCTTATTGTATCTATGCCCGCACATTCATGAAACTATTTCCCAGCCTCAATTGTTAGAATTATTCATGAAGCAAGTCCAAGATGCACTTATGCGTACCAGTGATCTGCTAGCAAGACTTGATAATCAGTCTTTTGCGTTGGGGATTTTTGAAACTGACGAGATGGGTACAAAAATTGTAATCGATAGATTAGAACATAAAATTGCCGATTTCAATCAAGCATTTCAAGCCAATAGCCACTCTGAGATATCGTATGAACTAACGGGTTGTATCTGTTATCCGAGCGCGAACGTTTACCTTGAAACATTGTTTGAGACTGTCGAACAACAAACAATGAAAATGCGCAGTAACAGTGCCTTTAACGAAACACTGATTCATCTACGAAGCTAATTTAAAACTATCACTATGCTTGTTTAGCACCCATAAAAAAAGCCTCTTAAAAAGAGGCTTTTTCGATATCAAAAAATTAAAGTGTTACGTTATGAACGCGCGCTTTTTCTTTGATATATGACAGGTAACTCTTAGCCGCTCTTGCTGTTTTCTTATCTTTAGCTGCAAGATTCGCATACTTATATGCGCTCTTATACTGCTTCAGGTTGAGATAAGATAAAGCAAGCTCAAACTGAGCTTCTCCTGGGTTCTTTACGCCAGCATCAAGTGCTTTTTTAAGGGCTGCGATTGCAGGCTTACTTTTACCATCCAAAGACAAGACACGTCCTTGACGAAGGTAAAGCTTACCGTCATTGTTTATCGCGGCCGCTTTGCCGTAAGTCGCAGCAGCTTCTTTAAACTCTTTCGAGTTATGATAGAAACCTGCCAAGATAGCGAGGGTTTTTTGATCTTCCTTCACTAAACCAGACTTCAAATGCTTAGCATAGATTTGAGCAGCACGGTATGGCGAACCATTTTGTGCCAACAACTGCGTTAAACGTTGAATGTTACCCGGAGTCTCCAAGAATCCATTCATATACGCTAAGTCATAAGTGGCCAAGGATTTTGTAAACTCCTCTGTCATCAAATAGAACTGAGCGAGCTGAACCCATAGACGTTTATCGTCTTGGAACAAAGGCACCATTGTCTCGAGGACTTTTACGGCTTCTTTGTATTTCTTTTGGTTAAAGTAAGCCGTCAGCTTCATTTGATACAAACCTTTATCGGGCTTGTCAACGATTCCTAGACCTTTATCTGCAACTTCAAGAACTTTGTCCCACTGCTTTTGTTCAGAATACGCAATACCTATACGACGATATACGCCTGCATCTTCCTTACAAGTAAACTCCATCCAGCTGTAATAAGCTGGAATAGATTCTTTAAAGTTTTTCTCTTGAATTAAGAGATCAGCATAAAGTCTTAGAGTTTGAGCATGATCAACACCACCGAGAATATTCGACTCAACGGCTGCTTTTAAATACTTAACCGCCGTTTTCATTTGCCCTTTTTCGGCGTAGAAGTTACCTAGCATACGAGCAACATAAGCTTTATCGAAACTATTTTTAGCATTTACTTCCAACAATATCGCTATAGCTTCGTCTATATCGCCTTCAGTATATGCTTTGAATGACTTCTGTACTTTTTTAGCCGCACTTTGGCCTACGGCCTTAGATTTACGCTGTTCAATCGGGCATTTTTCTGCTGCAGAAACAGCAGGAACAATAACCAGACTTCCCCCAAGACAAAGCATTAAGGCAGCAGCGATAGAAGTTACTTTACTCATACCTACTTTCCTCCCTTATCAAAAGTGAAATCCAATTGAACCGTTTGGCCTGGAACACGTTGCGCTTTACCATCGATAATTCTAGGCTTGTATTTCCACTTTTTCAGGGCTCTACGAGCTGCTTTATCGAAAATACGCTTAGGGTTAGACTTGATGACTTTAACGTCTTCAACACCACCTAATGTGTTAATGGTAAAGCTAAGCTGAACCCAACCCTCTTTGCCATCACGTGCTGCTGCTATTGGATACTGAGGTTCGATTCGTACGATTGGCGTAGCATCACCATCGCGCGTCATCATATTACCTAGTTTAAATCCAGTGTTAGCACCACCGGCATCAACTCCACCCATGTTAAATGACATGTTAGTGTCGATGTCAGATGAGTTATCGGGCGGTGTTACGTCCGGCTTTGGCGGCTGCTCTGGGGGCGTAGGCGGTTTAGGCTTAACCCTTGGCTTTTTCTGCGCTGATGCATCGTCTTTGTTCATGGTTATTTCAATGACAGGTGATTCTGTCGAGGCATCGTGGCGGGTTGGACCGCCACCTACCAAAAAGGCCATGAAGACAAACAAAGCAAAAGTCACAGCACCACCAATAATGAATGATACTATTCCTCTCAGCATACTAGTCTTTCCCCGCCGACACAGATATCTTATCGATACCCGCAGCTTTAACGTTATCCAGAACCTTAACCACTAAACCATGTTTAGCGTCTTGGTCTGCTTGAATTAATACCGCTGCCTCTGGTGCTTCTGCAAGCATACGTTCAACGTTTGCAGTTACACGTTCGATATCAACTTGACGGTTTTCCATCATGATGACACCTGTCTTGCTCACACCAATAAAGATGTTAGCAGAAGGCTTCTTAGTCGCTTGTGACGCTTCAGGCTTGTTATAGTCAAGACCTGATGGCTTTACAAACGAGGTTGTTACAATAAAGAAGATCAGCATGATAAACACGATGTCGAGCATCGGTGTCATATCAATCTCTGCTTCTTCGTCTACGCTTGAATGCTTTCTACGTGCCATGTTCAATCTCTCTCTAGTGGTGCGGCATGCTGTCTTTTAGCTTCGCTAAACTGATTTTCATTTTTGCGTCAAGGCGAGTACTAAAAAAGACTCCCGATAACGCTGCAACCATTCCTGCCATTGTCGGCATGGTTGCCATTGAAATACCAGCTGCCATCATACGAGCATTACTCGTTCCATGAACTGCCATCACATCGAATACTGATATCATACCGGTTACGGTACCTAGCAGACCTATCATAGGACAGATTGCAACTAAGGTTTTGATAAGCAGCATACGTGCCGTTAAATCTTGCTTCGCTTGGGATACCCAAGCTTCACGGATGCGGTGTGCATACCAAGAGGTTGAATCCTCTCGTGCTTCCCATGCGCTAATGATTGCTGAGTGCTCTTTTGGTGATATCCAATTGAGATACCAGTAGCGCTCAAGCATCAATACCCACATGACAAACAATACACCTGCCACTAACCAGAGGATGTCTCCTCCGGCGGCCATGAAGCCCCTGACGGAATCCCAGATATCCATCAGGAATAACATTAGGCTTTCCTCTTCTCTGCGTGTGAAGCAACAATACCCGCACTTTGCTCTTCTAGAACTTGTACGATTGACTTACTACGTGCAATAACAATCGCATGCATAAGCATCAGCGGTAGCGCCGCAACTAGACCTTGAACCGTTGTCATCAATGCCATAGAGATACCACCAGCCATTAACTTAGGATCGCCCGTACCAAACAATTGAATGCTTTGGAAAGTTGCAATCATACCGGTTACTGTACCCAGTAGACCCATCATAGGAGCGATAGCTGCTAGAACCTTGATGATAGAGATACGTGTTTCAAGCGCTGGCGTTTCTTTTAGAATTGCTTCATCAAGTTTCAGCTCTAGCGTTTCAACATCAACATCTTTGTTGTCCTGGTATGCTTTAAGTACACGACCTAATGCGTTATTACCTGGGTTATCTATATTCTTGCGTTGAGCCTTAACTTTAGCGCCAACAATACCTAGCGTAATAAGACGCTCGATAGAGATCATGCCACCAAGTATAAGTAGCGCGATAATGATGTAACCAATGGTTCCACCCGCTTCAATACGCTCTTCTATAGTTGCTTTTTGGGTAAAGATGTTTAATAGAACACCGCGAACAGGGTCAATATAAAGGTTAGCAGTACCAGAAGTCGCTTCTTGAAAAGCAGCTGCTGATTTAACTTGATAACCACCAGGTTGCTGTGAAAGCTCTTGGATTAGGCTTAGATCAGAGTTAAATACAACGTACTTGCCATCAGCTAGAAGGTTGTATGCACCAATACGAGTAATCATTGTGTTATGCACGCTACCATCAATGGCAGTAACAGAACCTTCAAAATTAACAACTTTTCCAGACTCAGCCATTTCAAACAGCTGCTCTTCCCAGAAACGTTCTAGCTCATCAATTTTTGGAAGTTGCTTACGAGCACCAAGATCAGCGATGAATACTTCGCGACCAGGATACTGTGCAGAAATGTTAGATCCAGCTAGCTTACCAGCGAAATCACCAGCATCACCTTTAACAACACCAAACATTTCACCCAAGTCACCCTGAGCTGTTTTTAAGTCTTCTTCTAACTGACCGATTTTACGCTCGTTATCCAAAAACGCTTGATTCAAATCTTTACCACGTTGACGCTCTGTTGCTAGTGCGTTTTTTTCACGCTTTAGCAATGCAGCTTTATCGCCACGCTCATTCTTAAACTCTTGCTCACGCTTCGCGTTTGTCTTAGATGCATTAGCACGATCAACCTTTACTTGATTAAGCAGTTGGTCAATTGTTTTAGGTGCATCTGCAGCACTTGCGAAACCAGCGGTAAATAACAGGCTTGCAGCAACGATTGCTGTAGTAATTAACTTCTTCATTATTGTGCAGCCTCCGCAGCAGGAATTGGTAACGAGAATAGATCTGGTGCGCCCTGTTTACGAGCAATACGGATACCTTTGGTGAGCTCGCGAAGATTACTATCTTCTAACTGGTCCCAACCTTTGGTTTCTCCGTTAAACATCCACGCAGACTTCTGATCCAAGCTCATTGCGTATAGTGATACACGACCGAAGTTGAAAAAGTCTACTAGTACCTCTTTACCGTCTAGCTTAAGTTGACCTGTTTTAACCGCAAGAGAAGTACCGTACTCACGTTCAATTGAGTATGCATCAAGAATGAGGCGATACTTTTCAGCCAATGTGACTTCAGCGCTATTAAGTAGCGTCTTAAGATTGTTCACTCGTGCTACACGTGTTTCCAGATTAAACGGTAGATCGAGAGCAACAAATTGCTCTAGTGCATCAACCATTTTGAACATCAATGGCACTACGCCCTGACGTAATGAATCAACGCCGTTGATGTCACCTTGAATAGATTTCATGGTAGCTTCTTGGTCCGCAACCAAGCCCGCTACATAATCGTTATAAGATTTTAGTGATTCACGTTCATCAGCAACTGAACCGTACTCGAACAACATGTCCTGAGCTTGGTCAAAATACTTATCAACTTTTTTCTGAGACGTTGCAGCTTCAGTGTGAATTTTACTGTCTGCTTTCTGAGCGTCAGAAAGAGGATCTGCAATCACTAAGTTGCTGCCTGCTAAGGCTAATGCGCCAATGAGCGCTGTAGCGATTTTTGTTTTATTGCTTACCTTGGACATAGTTCCCAACCAATTTGAAGTGATTAAAAAAGCTTTAACTTATCGACAACAGGGTGCGTCTGCTTATTTTACTTTAGTTCCCAGTGCCTAAGCTCGTCTTACTATTGTGATTGTTAATTATTATCTTCCCTTTACTACACCTTCGAGGGTGTAGACCCGCTAGCATCATTCCACAAAATGTTGACCTATGTCAACATTTGAAATGTCCTAAAACTGCTACAAACCGAGCTTTGAGGATAGAAAACAAGCAGAAGGGACTTTTTCGAACAAATATGTATAGTGTCGCGTAACATGCTTTATACTGAAACATACAACAAGTATTTATTAGTAATTGATATCTATAAGTAAAATTGCAAAAACCATCAACCCGCAGATTTAACATTTCATTAACCATTCAAAATCTTAAGAGTAAAATAATTCATTTACTCTCTATAAATTTATGACAAAACGTAATAGATATGACTCAATTTACTAACTTTAATCTTATCTTCTTCACTGTC
>NZ_PJBM01000179.1:0-12258 GCF_002836075.1 Shewanella sp. GutDb-MelDb
AATCTGGGCTCGCAATTCGTTGCTCATCATGATTTTCTAAAAAGTGCAGCATATTTGCTTCAATGTCAGTAACTTGTGCTTGTTTGACCGCTATCGCTGCAGTGCTCTCTTTGCCTTGAATGATGCCTTTAAGCGTGTCATACATGTCGACTTTGTCGTACAGGTAATCCATTTTACCGAGATGGATATAATCTCGGTATAGGGCAGGGTTATACACTTCAGCTAATAGAAACGCATCAGGATTCGTGTGTTTAATATTGGAATTTAAATAGCTCCAAAACGGGACAGGCACCATCTCCGCCATATCGTAGCGAAAACCATCGACGCCATTTTCCAACCAAAATTGAGTGATCTGTTTGAATTTAACCCATGAATCTGGGATCAACTTATCTTTAGGCGCGAGTGCTAGATCTGCTGTTTCGATTGCGAGCCAGTATTGATAATGCGCATTCACATCCTTACTGCTCATTGATCCATCAAGTACTGGGAAGTCAAAACTACCATCAGGTTTAACGCCGTAGTTAATTTTAACCGTTTCATACCAGTCATTAGCGTCAGGCTGCGCTGCGCGGGCACCATTGCCTGTCCATTTGGCAGGGAACTCTTTGAATTTGCCATCGGCTAAAGGGTGTGACTCACCCACTAATGGTTGGTTTTTAGGCGATAAATCAGGGACTTTAAATGCAACTGGGGTACTTTTACCCATCGCTGTCGTTTGAACAACATAATAGAAGTTGTTGTGGCGCTTGTAAGTTACGCTGGTGTCGTCATTAGCCCCAAAGCTAGTTACACCATTTTCAGCGAAGGGTGATTGATATGCTCTGGCAACATGGTTTGGCACAATATCGATTATCACTTTCATGTCTTGTGCGTGTGTACGTGCTATTAACGCTTTAAACTCTTCAAAACGATTTTCAACGTTGTCGGCTAGGTCCGGATTAACGTTGTAATAGTCTTTAACGGCATAGGGCGAGCCTGCACGGCCTTTGACAACATCCGGATCATCATCGCTAATGTCAAATTGCTTGTAGTCGCCTATCAACGCATGGTGAGGTACGCCGGTATACCAGACATGGGTAGTGCCTAAAGACTTGATACTATTAAGTGCAGTTTCATTAAAATCACTGAATTTTCCAACACCGTTTTCAGTGATAGTGCCCCATGGCTGGTTGTTAGTATTCTTATTGCCAAATAGCCGGGTGAAAACCTGATAAACAACAGGTTTTTGGAGGTCATTGTTTACTGTGTTTTGCGTATCGGCCGCAATTTGTTTAAAGGAGATCTCATTGTGCTTGTTCGCACTCACGGCGATACTCTTTTGCTCTTGCTCTGAACATCCGCCCGCAAGCAGGAAAACAGGAAACAGCAGGCTGATAAGCAGTGCTTCACTTTTATTACTGCCAAACTCTCTCTTTTTACAGCCAAAAGCTAATCTTGATAGCGTCGGCTTAAAGAGATGATTAAATTTATTAACAGTCATTAAAGTGTAACCTTATGATTATTAGTGTTTTTGGTTGTATTTTCTTAGTTTCAGTTGGTTATACTAGTTTAGTGTTAACACCAGTACTCCATTAGCAGGAACGGTAATGGTTTGAGTGATATTTTGCGTTTTCTGCGTCAATACATCAGTGGCTGATGAAAAATCAGCTAGTGGCTGTTTAAACCTGTCGCTATTAAGCAGCACGTTATTAGGGTTCTTATTCATCACTACCATGACGGTTTGCAGCGCATCAATTCTGAAGTACACATAAGTGCCATCTTTAGGGACGTAATGGATTAACTTTCCATGATGAATAGCTGCAGAGCTTTTTCGGAAATTGAGCAGAGTTGAAACGAACTTCTGCGCATCGATTTGCTGTGGATTTAGTCCTTCTTGTGTATAAGCATTTTTATTATCAATTGGCCAACCACCGGGAAAATCGGCACGTACTGTACCGTCATGCCTGCCCTCTAGCGGACTGGTCATCAACACCTCGGTACCATAAAAAATCTGTGGAATACGGTTTGAGGTAAGGGTGTACACCATGGCCATCTTATAATGGCCTAAATCTTCGTTCATCAGGCTAAAGAGACGATTTGTATCGTGGTTTCCTTCAAATAACACTAGGTTCGTCGGGTCTGCGTAAACAACATCATTGGCCATCATTTCATAGAGCTGGATAAAGCCTTTGTCCCATGACTCTGGCGTATTAACTGCGTCAAGCATGGTTTCGTAGAGTGGGAAATCCATTAGGCTTGGAAGGTAAGATACATAACCATCTTTGTTGGTTTTACCCGCTTGCCAATAGGAGACAGTAATGGGGTTCGCCGTCCACTCTTCACCAACAATATTAAAGTTAGGATACTCGGTCATAATAGCTTTTGACCACTGTGCTAAAAAGGCCTTGTCGGCATAGGAATAAGTATCTTCTCGTATTCCACTTAAGTTTGCATATTCAACCCACCAAATACTATTTTGAATGAGATACGTTGCAAGCTTTGGATCTGTTTGATTTAAATCGGGCATGCTGTCGACAAACCAACCATCAACAAAATGGCTACGGTCACTTGCAACGGCATAGGGATCTTGTACCGTAGTGCGCCTGTGACTGGTGAATTGCACCTGACTTAGATCGGTACTTAGATTAGTCCTTAGATTGCTACTATGGTTTGTCGTTAATCCATTTACCCATGTCGAGCTTGGAATATCTTGCATCCACCAATGGTTTGAACCGATATGGTTGACGATGATGTCTTTAATGATGCCAATCCCTCTATCGTTTGCCGCAGCGACCAGCTGGCGATAGTCTGCATTACTGCCAAAACGAGGGTCGATACGGTAATGATCAGTGGTTGAGTAACCATGATAAGAGTACTTTTGTTGATTATTCTCAAGTAGGGGATTGATCCAAAGCTGTGTTATGCCGAGCTGTTCAAGATAATCTAGGCTGTTGAGAATACCTTTGATATCACCGCCATGTCGGCCATCTTTATCGGCTCGATTAGCTGTTTCTAACATGCTGATGTGATTATCATTTGACTCATCGCCGTTGGCGAACCTATCGGGTGTGATGAGGTAGATAACGTCACTGTTATCAAATCCTTTTCTTTGGGCCGAACCAGCACGCCTTTGTTTAATATCATAGTCAAACTGATGTTGTGTGCTGCCATCTTTAGCGAGCGAAATTGAAATAGTTTGCGGCGCAGCATTTTTAAGTGAGAGGCTAATGAATAAGTAATTAGGATTGTCGGTTGTTGTCGTTTTAACAATGCTGATGTTAGTGGGGTGTCCATTTAGTCTGGCTTGCAGAGAGGCAATATCATCTCCATGTAGCATAAGCTCAAGTGTTGGATTTGCCATATTTGCCCACCAAAACTCGGGCTCGATTTTCAGAAGAACAGGGATCCTTTCTTGCTGACTAAATACCGATGTAACCTCGCTGATGCTCTCTGTAGAGCTGCCCATAGCGCTAGTCGTTAGGATCACAGATGCCACAATGGTAGCGAAAATAGCATTGAAAGAGCGGTAAATAGGCGTTGATTGCATCTTAGGTGACCTTGTTGCAGAGCATTATTTTTATAGCAAAAAGCCTACTTCATCGTGAAGTAGGCTTTTGATGCTCCAGGATTACATACTGTAACTAAATCCTAGATAATATTGACGACCAAAGGTTTGAATGGTACCTGTTTGCTGCGGTTGCCCAAAGTAGGTTTTGTTAGGCTCGTCAGTCAAGTTGTTAACCTGGAGTAGCAGTTTCAAGCCATTATCCATTGCATAAGATGCTTGATAATCGAAAATCGTTTCAGCATCAAAAAATGCTAATTGAGATTCGACAGCGACCTGCTCTGAAACATACTCACTACGATAACGCATGCTGACACGAGTATCGAAACCCTCGAGTGAATAAAACAACGTGGTATTAGCAACATGTTCAGACAAACCAGGTAAAGGTATAGAAAGTGATTGACCACTCAAATCTGTTTCAAATTCAACTTCGCTGTCTGAAAATGAGTAACTACCTGTAAAACCAAGACCACTAAATGCGCCAGGAAGGAAGTCAAAGATCTGCGTGTAAGTCAGTTCAACACCACGGATATAACCGCCGTTATCATTGTTAACCGCAGTTTGATATTGACCTTCATCTTTAACCACTGGGAACTCTACGCCGTTGTCGACGATGGTATCAGGAACAATAAAACCCGCTTTTTCAAAATCAAAAGGCACAATAGTAAAGTTATTAATGAATGACTTAATATCTTTATAGAAAATAGCCAGTGCAATAGCGCCTTCACTATCTTCAAAGTAATGCTCATAAGAAAGGTCATATTGGTCGGCATAAAATGGGTCGAGTAATGGACTGGTGTTTCCCCAAGCGTTGTACTTTTTATAGCCTGGAGTTGCAGAGTCATCATACCAAGAACCCATGCCTGATTTTAACTTGTCTATCGGTGGACGCGCCATTACCGATGCTGCAGCAATGCGGATTTGGTCGTTGTCTGTTAAATGGAAATTCAAGTTGATTGAAGGTAGGTAATCTGTGTAGGTTTTGCCCACTTCATTACGAACGTAATCAGAGCTAATCACACCTTTCTCATCTGCGATCTCTTCTCCTAAACCAAAGCCAACCTGCTGAAGACCCTTGCTCGATTGGTCGGTATTGACAACGCGCACACCAATGTTACCCGTCACAGGCAGGTCGCCAATCTCTAGGTTTAAATTGGCTTGTACGTAACCTGCAAGCACATCTTCATTGACTGAACCGCTTTGGATCATGGTCCAGTTATTATCCCAGTTAGCCGTTGGTGTAAATGGATCTTGTCCTGTGGCTGCGAGCTGTTGATTAACCAGGTCTACCGCTTTATCAAAATCGATTTTTAGGAAACTTGGGTAGTTTGAAAGATCACCGCCAAAGTTAACCACATCTGTCATATCGTCTGTTAAACGCAGAACAGGTTGATTCGCTGGGTTATCGCCATACTCAAAACCGTAACCAGCTTGTGAGCGTTGTGCGTTAAATTCGCGCTGAGAATAACGCACACCAAAATCAACCGATGAGATGAAATTATTATCCAAGGCATAGTTAAAATCTAGTTTGTAAGCGATAAGATCATTTTGTTGATCGTATGGCCACATACCAACTTCTCTAAGTCCTAATGTCGCCGTATCGGTGTAACTTTTATCAAAGCTTACATCGGCAGGATTAAGACCATTTAGTTGGTAATCAACGGACTCAGATGCACGAATTTGATTGTCGATATCATCATATATAACCGCTCTTGTGCCGCCATTGACGAACTCACCATCTGCTTTTGAATAACTAACATCGGCAGCAATGGTCAAGGCATCACCGTCATTCCACGTCACATTAAACGCACCAGAGGTGAGTGTTGAGAACTTAGAGTCGTTATCGTTAACCACAAATACTGCAAAGTTATCAGTGCCATCGGTCGCAACAGTACCGCCCGTCATCGAACCATTTTGCACTGTAGCGTTGCTAATATTGCCGTTTTTAAGTGACTTTACACGAAATCCTCGAGCAAAATTTTCTGAATCAAACTTAGAATGGAACAGGTCCCCTTTAATGCTCCAGTTGTCATTGGGTTGCCAATGAATCGCGCCCATATAACCATCGCGGGTGTCTTCACCGCCTTTTTGTTGCATTTCGAAGCCTTCACTGATTGATTCAGCTTCGCCATCGCCGTTGACATCGCGTGAATCATCATTAAATCTCAGGCCGATGAATTGACTGGCAACATAAGGCTGATAAAGGTGCGCATAGCCCACTGCCACGCCTAAAGTATCTTCAAGGTACTTACCTTGATAAGAAAAGCTTAAACGGTTACCAAACTCTTCAGCATCGGCAACATCACCGGCTTGATCGTTGTAGCTTCCACGTACATTCACTACAAATGAATGCTCCTTATCACTCTGTAAAGGATCTGCTGTTTTTAATTCAACGGTACCTGCAACGCCACCTTCAATCAGTGATGCTTTTTGAGATTTGTATACTTGTGCTTGCGATATTAACTCAGACGGGTACTGATCAAATTCAACTGCGCGTTTACCACCAGTGGTAACCTGTTCACGGCCATTTAATGTGGCGAAAACGAAATCACCGTCAAGACCACGAATATTCAGGCCACTCGCTTGTCCGCCCGTTCTAACGGCTGTGACACCAGGTAAACGTGTTAGTGCGTCGGCAATTGATTGGTCTGGTAAAGCGCCTAAATCATCTGCAGATATGCTTTCAGATACTGTGTCAGCAAAACGCTTATTATTTAAAGATCTTATAACGCTGGTTCTAAAACCTCTAACTTCAATAACTTCTATTTTTTCTTCTTGTACTTTTCCTTCCGTTTCTACTTTGGCTTCTTCAGCAGCATAGCTGCTCATACTTGCCCCTGCAGCAACTAATGCTAAGGTCAGCATACTAGGTTTAAATTGCAACATCTCCATCCCCTTTAACTAAACTGTCGGCTAGTTATTATTTTTTTAATTATCACTGACGTCGTAACAAAACTGGGTACAGAAGCGCACTTGTTACAACAAAATCGCAGCGTTTATAAGTATATTGTTGCGCAACGGTGAAGATAGTACTCCCGAGATTCTGACCATAACAATGTTATGCATACGTATTCAATGGTTTCATAACTGTAAATTAACCGATGGAAGGACATTTGTTAACAATGTTCGGCACAGGCTTATTAAGCTCTAGTTATTGTTTTAAAACAAGATTTTTAGTGTTGCATGTTTGGTGATTGTTAATGCTATTACTGCATACGTATGCAGGGATATTGAACCTTATTTCGCTATTCACGTATGCTGCCAACATTCCAACAACAAAAGCGACCGATCATTAGGTGGCAACATTGTTTTAACTAGTGGGTTGTTTTGCTAGTTTCCAAATATAGAGTGTTAAGGGGCAATAATGGATCAGCTTACATGGTGGCGCGGAGCCGTCATTTATCAAATTTATCCACGTAGTATGCTGGATACAAATGGTGATGGAGTTGGAGATCTGCAAGGGATAATCAATAAGCTGGACTATATTGCCAGTCTAAACGTGGATGCAATATGGATATCGCCTTTTTTCACCTCTCCGATGAAAGACTTTGGTTATGACATTAGTGACTATCGTGATGTTGACCCGATGTTTGGCAGTATGCAGGACTTTGACGATTTGATTGCTAAGGCACATTCGTTAAATATTAAAGTTATTATCGATCAGGTGTTAAGCCATACCTCAGATCAGCATCAGTGGTTTATTGAAAGCCGTGAAGACAGAGCTAACGCTAAACAGGACTGGTATGTGTGGGCTGATCCTAATGAAGATGGCACACCTCCTAACAACTGGTTAGCGATATTTGGTGGCTGCGCGTGGGAATGGGAACCCCGGCGTCAGCAGTACTACTTGCATAACTTTCTCACCAGCCAACCCGATCTGAATTTCCATAATGAAGATGTGCGCAATGCGGTACTTGATAATGTGCAGTTTTGGTTAGATAAAGGGGTCGATGGCTTTAGATTGGATGCGATTACCTTCTGTTTTCATGATGATTTATTACGTGATAACCCAGCTAAGCCAAAAGATAAACGCCAGGGGCGCGGTTTTAGCGAAGATAACCCTTACGCATATCAATATCACTATTTCAACAACACCAGACCTGAAACAGTAAGCTTTATTGAGGACCTTAGAGCCCTTATTAATCGATATCCCGGTGCGGTCACTTTAGGTGAAGTATCGTCGGAAGATTCGTTAGCGACGATGGCTGAATATACACAAGGTAATGAGAGGCTGCACATGGCCTACAGCTTTGAGCTATTAACCGATGACTTTAGCGCTGAATATATTCGAGAAACGGTAGAAGCCTTAGAGGGACGTATTGGTGATGGTTGGCCTTGCTGGGCTATTGGGAATCATGATGTGCAACGTGTGGCTTCTCGTTGGGGTAAAGGGCAGGTAACACCAGAGATGATTAAGATGCTCAATGCGATGCTGTGTTCGCTACGCGGCAGTGTTTGTAGTTATCAAGGTGAAGAACTTGGGCTTACTGAAGCCAAAATAGAATATGGGCAACTGCAAGATCCTTTTGGCATCGCATTTTGGCCGATGTTTAAAGGCCGCGATGGGTGTCGTACGCCAATGCCTTGGTCTGAAAAGTCTCTCAATGCAGGCTTTAGTGAGGCGAAGCCATGGTTGCCAGTCGCGACAGCACATTACGCTTTGTCAGTAGAAAGCCAAGAGCAAGATGAACAGTCGATTCTTAATAGTTACAGACATTTCCTTGGCTGGCGCAAAAAACATCCAACATTGATAAATGGTGATATTGAATTCATCGTAACTGCTGAACCCATATTAAGCTTCATACGCAGTGATGAAGGGATTAGTTACCTTATCTGTTTTAATTTAGACGCTCAGCAACAAACGCTAACTTTACCTGAAATGGGTATTGACGAGGTGCTCATTGACCATGGGTTAGTGAATGGCACTGTGTCGAATGGCTTACTTACACTGCCGCCTTATGGCTGTTTTTATGCTCAGTTAACCAGTATTTGATTGAAATTGAGTTCCACTTAAGAAGATTGACCTAATAAGAGAGAAAATAATATGGCTTCATCTTTTAGTACTAACACTGCCACGGTAACGTCTGGCGAAAACGGTAGCACCCGTTTTGCTTTGGTATCTTTAACTTCACTGTTTTTTATGTGGGGTTTTATTACCTGCTTGAATGACATTTTAATCCCCCATTTGAAAGCGGTTTTTTCGCTTAATTATACTGAAGCAATGTTGATCCAATTTTGCTTCTTTGGAGCATATTTCTTAGTGTCTATCCCTGCAGGGAGATTAGTTAAAAAGGTGGGCTATCAAAGGGGGATCATTACTGGACTTGTCATCGCAAGTTTTGGTTGTGCATTGTTTTATCCTGCCGCTTCTCTCGCTGTTTACCCACTGTTTTTGGGAGCTCTTTTTGTGTTAGCGTCAGGAATCACCATATTACAAGTGGCTGCAAATCCATATGTGAATGCACTTGGCAGTGTTGATACGGCTTCAAGTCGTTTAAATTTAACGCAAGCTTTTAACGCATTGGGGACGACGATAGCACCTTACTTTGGTGCGATACTCATTTTGTCTGTTGCTGTAGAGGCACAAGTTGGGCTGACACAGATGCAAGCAGAAGCAGAGGTCGTTAAACTTCCGTATTTATTGCTATCTGCCATGCTGGCAACGCTTGCTATCATTTTTTCCAAACTAAATCTCCCTGAGATTAAGGCGCATACAGAAGCGGCCGTTGAAGGCCTAGCTGACAAGAATGGTAAAACCAGTGCGAGTCAATATAAGCATCTTGTGCTGGGGGCTGTGGGTATATTTGTCTATGTTGGCGCTGAAGTATCTATCGGTAGCTTTTTAGTTAACTTTTTAGGTGAAGAGCATATTGTTGGAATGAAAGAAGCCGATGCGGCTAAATACATTGCTTACTACTGGGGCGGGGCAATGGTAGGGCGCTTTATTGGCTCAGCAGTCATGCAAAAAATACCAGCAGGTACCGTATTAGCATTTAATGCCTTTATGGCAGCAAGTCTTGTTGTAGTTGCAATGAATACCTCAGGCGAAGTGGCCATGTGGTCAATCTTGGCTGTTGGACTATTTAATTCGATAATGTTTCCCACTATCTTTAGCTTAGCGCTACGTGATCTTGGACCGCATACTTCTCAAGGCAGCGGATTTTTGTGCTTAGCGATTGTAGGTGGTGCTATTGTGCCATTGCTGCAAGGTGTTATGGCGGACAATATGGGGATCCAGCAAGCATTTATTCTACCTGTTATCTGTTATGGCTTTATTCTTTACTATGGTGCTAAAGGCTCTAAATTATAGGCTGCTAGGTATTAGCCTGAATAAAAGCTGTTATTTTAAAAGCGACTTCAAGTAAGTCGCTTTTTTATTGCTGCTTTTCTTAAGTTGACTTGCGTATTGGGCACTTTGCTCCTATGATCGCTGCGATTTCTTTCTATGGTAACTTTAAATGCTAAATTCGTCTTTATCCCCCAGCTCGACTGAACTTGTGATTAGTATTCTTGACCTTGTATTAAAAGAGGGCAAGCCACTTGATCGTGCCTATTCACAACATTTTTCAGGGCTACAATTAGAGTCTTCTGAGCTAGGACGGATCACCTTTGTTACGGGTGATATTTTAAGACGTTTAAATTTGTATTGTTATTTGTCTGACGTTAAGCCTGAAGAGATGGTTCGAATGGGCTCTCGTCTGCTTAATGTTTGGCACTTATTTCATCAATTACCGTTACCTAAAATGCAATATGCACTACAAGTTGATGAAAATGATCTCGCTGAACGAACCGAAATTGCGCGTCAACAACCGGTGCTTTGGGATGGCTGTCCAGATTGGTTGAATGAAATGGGTGAAGCGCAGTTGGGTGACCGTTGGCCTGCTGAGCGTGCAGCGTTAAATAAGCCTGCTAAACGTTTTATTCGTGTCAATACGCTTAAATGTACCCGCGATGAGCTTGCTAAAAAGTTGCGTAACGAGCGTGTCCAAACAGAAGAAGTTGAAGGTGTTGATACTGCGTTAGAAGTAGTATCAGATTCAGCACTGTTTAAAACGGAATGTTTTAAAAAGGGTTGGTTCGAACAGCAAGATGCTGGCTCACAGCTCATCGCTGCAGCCCTTGGCGCAAAGCCAGGTATGTGTGTTGTGGATGCATGCGCTGGTGCTGGTGGTAAAACACTTTCAATATCGGCACAAATGCAGGGTAAAGGTCGATTACTCGCAATGGATGTTGAGCAATGGAAACTCGATAACCTTAAACAACGTGCTCGTAGAGCCGGTGCTCATAATGTTGAGACGCGCATTATTGCTAGCAGCAAGACCATTAAGCGTCTTAAGCTGACCGCTGACCGCGTACTACTTGATGTACCGTGTTCTGGTCTTGGGGTACTAAAACGTAATCCAGATGCTAAATGGCGTGACACACCAGAGAGATTGCCAATATTAGTCGCACTGCAAAAGGACATCCTACAGAGCTATAGTAGAATGGTGAAAGTCGGTGGTATTTTGATTTATGCAACATGCTCTATCATGCCAGAAGAGAACCGCAACCAAGTTGATGCCTTTTTAGCTGAAAATAAACATTTCAGCTTTATCGAAGAAGACAATATCAGCCCAGCAGAAACGGGTTTTGATGGTTTTTATTACGCAAAACTGGAACGTATCGCAGAAGCTTAAGCTTTTTGTGTTACCGCTATATAAAAGGGCGCTCAAAGCGCTCTTTTATATGGATGTAATTTAATGATAATAGCTCGGTGGTTGCCTATGCTCACCAGGAAAAAGACCTCGTTAGTCTATATATCCTAGCCATTATCTGGATATTTATTATTATCGTAATCGCATCTGTTTATTTCGTCGAATCCATAATCCGTTTTATAGAACTGACAAAGTTTTAAAAGTAGACTGTCTACTATGTGATTATTTTCTGCACTACCTACTATTTTTACTTCTTTCTTTTCAATATTTAGTAATACTAACTGACTGTCAGGTAACATTGCTAATTGATGTTCCCCTTGATAAATAGATCGTTGCTTACGTCTTATTAATGTTCTGTATTCTTCTGGTTTTATCACTGCTTTTCCTGAGGGTCTAATTTCATAAATTGAAGCTGTTTCCGAAACAACTTTTTCTTCATCAATAAAACTTGCATTTAAGGATGATAAAGATAATGAAGATTCAACAAATAGATGTCTATCATTTGGTGCTTCTGTTTTTGCGGGTAACGGGAAGCCATCGTATGCTATTGGCAGATTCAATTTAAGTTCTTGGTCAATACTGGGAAGAATATCTATAAGTGAGAACAATCCCTCTATAACAGCAGGTTCGCTTACAATTTCGTTATTTTTATACCTTATTTTTGCTAGCAAAACTTTTGCTTGTTGTTGATCTAACACGTTAGTGCCATGCCCCCAGGATTGCATGGGTGGTCGGTTTTTAAGAGCATTAAAATCATCTTTTTCGTTGAGTTTAAAACCTTCTTCATGATCTGAAATAATATAAACGATAGAGTTTCTTAAAAATCCATTAAGCTCTAATTGTTGATAAAATAATTCTATCTGTTTGTCTATTTTCTTAAGCATGGATTTGTACATAAAATGGTTATAATTACCATTCCATTCAGAAGGATTATGTTCAATAAAACTGTTTGAGGTGTAAGGCCAATGTAATTGACAAAAGTGTACAGCTAAAAAATTGGGTTTATTATTGTCAAGTTTA
>NZ_PJBM01000224.1:0-73325 GCF_002836075.1 Shewanella sp. GutDb-MelDb
CTGTCAATTTGAGGTGCTATGATAAATGTAACTGCTTTAGGTGAGAGCTGAAAGCAACGAATTTAAGAGTGTTGGCTTAGCAATTGACGCTGTAGCTATTTATCAATCAACACCTTTATTCGAAAGCGAATTATCCACATTACGAAAAAGAGCTTTAACTTAGCGGGGAACAGGCCCAAACAACCGGTAAATATTGGTTTAGGAGTGGTTATTTCCTTTTTAAATTATCTATTCAACAATAATGAAAAGATACCGCGTTCTGCTTTCGTGCGCTGGCTATACTCTGTCGGTAATAAGAAGTAGGACTGTTCCATGCCTTCGTTGCTTGGTGACACTATGATTTTAGGGCGGAATTTATTCTGTAGTATTCATTTTATCAGTGAAACAATCATTACTTCGCTAGGTTGCATTAAACGCCCGCATAAACACATTTTTAAGTGACGTGGATATATCAAAACTGTTATTAATTGGGCTTTTTAGTGTTCAGATAATCATTTTAAACTTATTAAGTTACTGTTTTTATATAGTTTTACTTTTAATCAATGATTTTGTTTTAAAAAACCACACATTAGATGTCAAAAAAATGTAGATATCTTGTTTCTCTTTGTGTATGTTTACCAATGACAGCGTTGTCATCTGCTTGTGTGACAAGTTGTTTGTAAGGTCTTCATGAATAGGATGAGGTCTCCTAGTTCGTGTTTTTTAACAAATAAAATAGCGTTTGTTATTCCTATAGTCTCTCCCCGGAAACTAATGTGGGCCGAGTACTTGATAAGTGCTCGGCCATTTTTTTATTAGGACAGCGAGACCCATTTGACTCGGTTATATATTAATAATAGCGCTAGCCTAATGATACCTATCTCAGTATCAAGCTAAAGTTGTGGCAACCGAGATGAAGCAAAAGTGTAAAGTTGAAGAGTCGCTGGTAGGCAATATAGATGAAGCTAGAACCTTGGCGAGTCAGACATAACAAGCAACGGGTGAAATCCAAAAAATGATCTAGCGGGTTCAGCATAGCGTGACAGAAACGGTTTCGATAATACGATCTAGCCAAAGCTTGTCTAATAACGCGGTGTCTCACTCTAAAGAGATTAAAGTTTTGCTAGGTAACGTGGCCATAATTGTATCTAATATTAACCATATGAACTTAGATATCGCCAGTGCTGCGAGACTGAAGTAACAGCTGGAATATTGGGCAGTTTGGGTGAGTTAGTTGCAGTGTCAGGTTGAGCATCAATGGATAGTGAAAAACATGCAGTATCGAGTGTTCGGTTATTTCACCAGGGGGAGAAATTGCGAGACTTGATGAAATCGTTCCACCTATAAAATATATAATAGAGGGTAGTAATGAAAACAAGATTGATAGTGGCGGCCGTTAGCCTGGTATTGGCAACGACTGCATGTGCTCAAAAGGATGTTGAAACCGTTGTGGCTAGTGATGTTAGCATCAGCTCCCCTGACGCATTGACGCAGCAACAACTCGATATTATCGGTCAATCTCTGGCGGTGACCTATCGCGTGGTAACCAATGTCGCTGATGAACAATGTGACAAAGTCGCGGGTGGTGGAAAGTGCTTTGTGGCTGAGATAGACCTTACTTTTCCTATCGATGTTCAAAGTAAAGATTGGGCCATTTACTTTTCTCAGATGCGACCGATTCAATCCATCGTCGGTGATGAATTTACCATTTCCCACATCAAAGGTGATCTGTATAAAATTGAGCCGTCAATTGGCTTTAAAGGTGTGGTCAAAGGCGACACAAAGACGATTCAGTTTAGAGGCGATAATTGGCAGCTGGCAGAAACAGACGCAATGCCGAACTACTATATCGTTGCTAATGGTTCAGAACCAATATTAATTGAGAGTACTAAGGTACACATAGATCCTGAAACTGGCATGGAAACCCGTCCCTATGTCAGTGATTTTACTGACCCTGTAAAACACTATAAGCGAACGGCGGCCGATACCGTTGAGTGGGCCACATCGAGTGTTCTATATCGTAACAATATAGCGACTGAATCGAACCCTCAATTAGCTGAAAACCGTATTTTACCGACGCCGAGTAAAGTTGAAGTTCGTAGTACTGATAAACCTGTCTCTTTAAAACAAGGGATCAAGCTAACTTATAATGAAGTAGCGCCAAAGTCTATTGCCGCTGCAGTTAGCCGTTTGGCTCGAGTGGGTGTGCTTGAAACTGAAAATGGTATCTCAATAACGCTATTACCGCTGTCAATTAAAGGGGTTTCTGGCAGTTATCAACTAGATATTAATCCACAGCTGATCACTATCTATGCCGATGATGAGGCGGGATTTTCATATGGGTTAGCCTCACTAACATCACTGCTTGATGTCAATACACTGGCCGTTAACGCTATGCTGGTGGAAGACTCTCCACGCTATGATTTTCGTGGCATGCATATTGATGTATCACGAAATTTCCACAGTAAGAAACTGATCCTCGATCTATTAGATCAAATGGCAGCTTATAAGTTAAACAAGTTGCACCTACATATGGCTGATGATGAAGGTTGGCGATTAGAGATTGATGGGCTTCCTGAACTGACGGATATTGGCAGCAAACGTTGTCACGACTTAAAAGAGGACAACTGCTTGTTGCCTCAATTGGGCAGTGGGCCCTTTAGCGATACAAAGGTCAACGGTTATTACTCTAAAGCTGATTATATTGAGATTTTGCAATACGCAGCGGCTCGGCAAATTCAAGTCATTCCATCAATGGACATGCCTGGTCACTCACGCGCAGCGATTAAATCAATGGAAGCGCGATATCGTAAGCTGATGAAAGCTGGCTTAACCGCAGAAGCTGAGCAATATTTACTGTCAGACCGTGACGACAAAACGGTTTATTCATCGGTGCAATATTATGACGATAACACCTTAAATGTGTGTATGGAGTCGACGTTTAACTTTATCGACAAAGTCATTGATGAAATTGCGGACTTGCATAAAACTGCAGGCGTTCCATTGTCGCGATATCATATAGGTGCTGATGAAACTGCGGGTGCGTGGCTTGAATCACCTATGTGTAAGGCGTTTATTACCAGTAACGACAAAGGAGTTAAAAGCACCAGTGAGCTTGGAGCCTATTTTATAGAGCGCACTTCACAAATGTTGGCAGATAAAGGGATTAAAGCCGCAGGATGGAGTGATGGTATGAGTCATACTCGTCCTGAAAATATGCCTAAAAATGTTCAATCTAACGTTTGGGATATCGTCGCCCATGGCGGTCATAAGCGAGCACACCAACAAGCGAATCTAGGTTGGCAAGTGGTGTTAGGTCAGCCCGAAGTACTTTACTTTGACTTCCCCTATGAAGCCGACCCCAAAGAGCATGGCTACTACTGGGGCATTAGGCATAATAATGCTCAGCGCGTTCACAGCTTTATGAGCGGGAACTTGCCTGCCAATGCAGAGCAGTGGGGCGATATTGAGGGATTACCGTTTGAAGCTGATGACAGGGTTAAGCGTGACGAAAACGGTAAGATCTTGAGCGAACCGTTATCAAAGACTGCAAAATTCAGTGGTATTCAAGGCCAGTTGTGGAGCGAAACGGTTCGCAGTGACGAAGTGGCTGAGTATTTAATGTTCCCCCGGGTGATCATGCTGGCAGAGAAAGCTTGGCATCAACCAAACTGGGAAGTCCCATATCAATACCAAGGTGCAGTTTACAATCAACAAAGTGGCTTCTTTACGACAGAAATGCGTCAGCAACAGGCGTTAGAGTGGCAGGCGATAGCGAATACCTTAGGGTATAAAGAACTGATAAAGCTTGATAAGGCGAATATTGCCTACCGTGTGCCCACCGTTGGCGCTGTTATCAAAGAGGGCAAGTTATACGCAAACCTAATCTATCCCGGTTTATTGATTGAGTATCGAGATAATGGGCAGAAATGGAAAGCCTATCAAGCCGGAGTCGCGGTCGAAGGTGACGTTGAGGTAAGAGCAATTGCTGCAGACGGTGTGCGAAAAGGTCGTAGTTTGATTGTGAAGTAACAAAGTATTTACCTCAAACCTTTAACGACGTAAGTATTTACTAAGCTGAAATGCAGTAACGGTGGGGCGCTACTGCATTTTTATTGTTTTTAATTGCAATATGGAAAAATTAAATGACAACGCTGTCATTCGTGTTGTAACATACGATTAACTTAGTGGCTTTCTTAGTAAAGAGCAGTGATCAGCTCAACACTAAATATTAAAACAATAAAGAGGTTTGTCATGGGTATAGGCCAGGCGGAAGAAGCATCCTTGTATATAGGCATTGATGGTGGCGGCAGTAAATGTCGAGCAACAATATATACTGGCGATTTCAGCATTGTGGGCACCGGTGTTGCGGGGCGCGCAAATCCCTTGCATGGTTTAGCTCAAACATTCCAATCTATTGAAGAATCAACTCAGCTTGCATTGGCTGACGCAGGGCTTAAAAGTACAGACAGTAAGCGTTTAATCGCGGGGCTGGGGCTAGCGGGTGTTAATGTCTCTAGATTTTTCCAAGATGTGATGGACTGGCAACACCCATTTGCTTGCATGTATCTCACCACAGATCTTCATACTGCCTGTATCGGCGCGCACAAAGGTGGCGATGGCGCAGTCATCATTACCGGAACGGGCTCTTGTGGTTATGCTCATGTTGGCGGTAAAGAGCTTTGCTTAGGCGGCCATGGTTTTGGCTTAGGTGATAAAGGTAGTGGTGCTTGGCTTGGGCAAAAAGCCAGTGAACAAGCATTATTAGACTTGGACGGGTTCGGCGAAAAAACCATACTCACCTCGCGTCTATTTACTCATTTCAATGTTAATAATGCGATGGGTATCGTTGAGAATTTGGCAGGACAATCTTCGAGTACTTATGCCAAATTAGCGCGCATGGTGTTTGAGTCTGCACAGCGCAAAGATGGCGTGGCTCAGGATATTGTACGTGAAGGTGCTAGTTATATTAGTGAGCTCGCGAGAAAGCTCTTTGCCATCACACCGCCACGTTTTTCGATGATTGGTGGGCTAGCTGAGCCGCTAGCACCATGGCTAGATGATGACGTCACGGCTAGAATGTCGCCCACATTAAGACCGCCAGAATGGGGCGCTGCATTTTATGCTCAGCAGGAGCATGCTAAAAAATAGGCGCGATAAGCTGTTTTTATTTCGTTGATGGTATCGTCAATACATAGAGTGAGTTGCAAATGAAGCAAACATTAATCGCAGACCGTATTTTTGATGGTCAGCAGTTTCATCATGATCTACCTGTCACCGTTGAAGATGGACATATTCTTGCTTTTGATACCGTAAAAGGCGCAAAAGAGTCACGGGTTGACGGTAGCATTACCCCAGGTTTTATTGATGTACAAGTCAATGGCGGTGGTGGCGTATTATTTAATTCATCACCGACGAGGAAAGGAATTGAGGCGATTGGGCAAGCACACGCAAAGTTTGGCACAACCGCTTATTTGCCCACTTTAATTACTGATGATTTTAGTGTTATGGAGCAAGCTGCGGATGCGGTGGCTGATGCCATTGAGTATGGAAGTGCTGGTGTGATTGGAGTGCACTTTGAAGGGCCACACCTATCGATACCGAAAAAGGGTGTACACCCTCAGCCGCATATTAGGCGTATTTCAGATGCCGAACTTAATATTTTTAGCCGTCAAGACTTAGGCATAAAAGTGGTCACACTTGCGCCTGAAAACGTCTCTCCAGATGTCATTGCAGCGTTAGTTAAGGCTGATGTAAAAGTGTGTCTTGGCCATTCTAATGCTGACTATGATACGGTCAAAGCGGCATTAGATGCAGGCGCTACTGGTTTTACTCATTTGTTTAATGCGATGTCTGCTTTTGGTTCTCGAAACCCAGGAATGGTCGGTGCGGCGCTTGAAAGTACTGATGCCTGGTGTGGACTGATTGTTGATGGTCATCATGTTCATCCTACAGCTGCTAAAGTGGCCATTAATGCCAAGCCGCGGGGAAAAGTCATGTTAGTCACCGATGCTATGCCACCCGTTGGGCTTGATGGCGAGGTGAGTTTTGAATTATTTGGCACGCAAGTATTACGTGTCGGTGATAGGTTAAATGCCGTTACTGGTGAACTTGCTGGCTGTGTCCTTGATATGGCTGCTGCAGTGGCAAATACTATTTCAATGTTAGATATCTCTGCAGAAGAAGCATTGAGAATGGCGTCAATGTATCCCGCAGAGTTTTTAGGGATTAGTCAGCAGTTTGGCTCACTTGCGACAGGAAAGCGAGCAGACATAGTGGTGATGAATGATCAGTTTAAGGTGCAGCAAACCTTTATCGCGGGTCAGTTGATTTATGCAAGCTCGTAAAGGCTACTTGTTGCCTTAGCTTTTTCTAAGCCTCTGTAGCACATGCTATAGGGGCTTTTTATTATCTACGATGATCTAGCAGTAGCCAGTTCATCTACTTGCTTAAAGAGTGTTTCTAATGACAATAATAAATGACACCCAGCCGCAGGCTTGCTCGAACGAGAAAAAACAAAAAGTAAGGCTTAAGTCTCTTGATGCACTGCGTGGTTTTGACATGTTTTGGATTTTAGGCGGCGAGGCGATATTTGCAGCCCTTGTGCTACTCACGGGATGGAGTGGCTTTAAATGGTTAGACACGCAAATGCACCATAGCCCTTGGCATGGTTTTACTTTTTATGACCTGATTTTCCCACTGTTTATCTTTTTATCTGGTGTGGCTCTTGGGCTATCGCCCAAACGCCTAGATAAACTGCCAATGCGTGAGCGTATGCCGCTTTATCAGCATGGGATTAAACGATTAGCCTTATTGTTGTTGCTAGGCATGGTCTATAACCATGGTTGGGGCACGGGGTTCCCAATGGCACTTGGTGATATTCGCTATGCCAGTGTATTGGGCCGCATTGCCTTTGCTTGGTTTTTCTGTGCGCTGTTAGTTTGGCATACAAGCCTGAGAACCCAAGTAATATTCACTGTCGCTATTTTGGTTGGTTACAGCTTATTGCAGCTTTTCCCCTTTTTGACCCTTGATAATTCTGGCGCCTTCACTGCAACAGGGTCGATTAATGCGGCCATCGATAGCTTATTATTACCCGGCGTGATTTATCAAGATGCTGCCGTTGATCCTGAGGGGATCTTATCGACAATCCCGGCGGTGGTAAATGGCTTGTTTGGCGTGTTTGTCGGTCATTTTATTGTTAAATCACATGTGAAAGGTGAAGGGTTTAAAGTCGCTGTGATGACCACACTAGGTTTAGCGTTATTAGGCATTGGTTGGTTGATCTCTCCCATCATTCCTGTCAATAAAACATTGTGGACCAGTAGTTTTGTACTGGTGACTTCTGGATGGAGCTTGCTGCTGTTAGCGCTATTTTATGGTGTTATTGATGTTATGAGGCTAAGCAGATGGGCATTTCCTTTTATCGTGATTGGCTGTAATGCTATTGTGATCTACTTAGCGACAAGCATTGTCAATTGGCAGTACACCGCAGATAGCTTGTTTGGTGGGGTGATAAAATGGTTCCCCGTTTCTGCTCAAAGTCTTATCGCTGTGATAGCGTTATTACTAGTGCAATGGCTGGTGCTTTATTGGATGTATAAACGCTCAATCTTCATCAAAGTTTAAGGGGTTGTGATTACGATGCTTAACGGTTGTGGTTGCATAGTTGATAGTGCAATGTCCCTCTATGGATATAAATCGTTAAACGATACAAATGACAGCGTTGTCTTTTTGGTCGCAATGTTTTAACATCAATGAAACAAAAGCCAATGGTAGACACTAAAAACAGATATAAATCTGTTGTTGGCAATTCAATATAATGAAGGATGGGATAACAAGTCACGCTGTTATCATAAATTTAATTACAATAAGAAGCAGGTAGAAATACATGACAGCATCGACTCAGGCCCAAGCCAGCCCTCAGAGCAGTATTCTGCCTATGTTCATTATAGGTGTGCTCTTTTTTATCTTCGGATTTGTGACATGGCTTAACGGCTCTTTGATCCCATTCCTTAAAATTATTTGTGAACTAAATGAGTTTCAAGCGTTATTTGTGACGTTTGCGTTCTATATTGCCTACACAGTGATGGCATTGCCGATGTCGTCGATACTTAAAAGAACGGGTTATAAAAATGCGATGGCTATTGGCCTCGCTATCATGGCAGTCGGTTCGTTGTTGTTTATTCCTGCTGCGCAGAGCGCGAACTTTATGCTGTTTTTAGGCGCATTGTTTGTATTAGGCACTGGCTTAACTATCTTGCAAACTGCTTCTAACCCTTATGTGGTGCTTATTGGTCCTAAAGAAAGTGCTGCGATGCGTATTAGTATCATGGGCTTGATTAACAAAGGGGCAGGGGTCATCGTGCCGCTGTTGTTTACGGCATTGGTTTTGTCTGGTTTTGAAAACTTTACCGCAGATCATTTAGCGGCGTTAACCGAAGTTGAACGTACCGCGCAAATTAACGAACTCTCATCAAGATTGATAACTCCCTATATTTATATGGCAGTGGCACTGACTTTTCTCATTGGCTTAGTTAAGTTTTCATCATTACCTGAATTAGAGTTTGAAGAAGCTGCAGAGCATCAAAGTAAAGGCAGTATTACCCACTTCCCACAAGTTATCTTAGGTGCTTTAGCTCTTTTTGCTTATGTGGGGGTCGAGGTGATCGCTGGCGATACGATTGGTTTGTATGGGGCTAGTTTGGGGGTGAATAACTTCGCATCGTTAACCTCTTATACAATGGTCTTTATGGTATTGGGTTACATTATTGGCGTAACTTGTATCCCCAGGTTCATTAGTCAGGAAAAAGCGTTATTAGGTTCGGCGATTGCCGGTATCTTATGCATTATTGGCGTAACAATGAGTTCTGCAGAAAGTACTGTGATTGCAGAGGTTTTATGGGGCTGGAGCGGGATCCCCGTTATTCCTAATACTGTTACTTTCGTAGCCATGATGGGACTGGCTCATGCGTTAGTTTGGCCGTCAATCTGGCCTTTAGCACTTGAAGGCTTAGGTAAGTTCACGGCGCAAGGTTCAGCGTTGTTGATTATGGGGATTTCAGGTGGAGCCATCCTACCTTTGATATTTGGTAAGGTTGCTCACTTTGCTGAGAATACACAGCTCGCTTATTGGGTATGCTTACCTTGCTACCTCTTTATTCTGTTCTACGCCCTAAAGGGTCATAAGATGCGTAGTTGGTAAGTATGTTTGTTAAAACCCACTAACCTTAAGGGAGCCATTGGCTCCCTTTTTTGTTTTTGTAACATAGGAAAGTGCCGTTATATCTAAACGACTTGGAAATACTTCTTTAAGAGGCGTTTCGCGAGTTTAACACTTGGCGTGTGGATGTAGGAATGCAGCTCCCTTTCCAAGGCTGCAATCATTACCCACCCAAGCTTTCTTCATGGATGGGGGGAATGTCAGTCGTGTAGGGCATGTTATTGATCTTGCTTAAAGCAGATTAAACTTCCACTTAATACTGAATGTCCAACTGTCTTGGATATATATATATCAGCAATGTTTAATGTTAGCGTTGAGAGGCGGTTGTGCTGTTGAAGTTGGGGCTAATTGAGGGGGGAGGTAGTAAAATCTAATTTGCAGTGTCTGTAGTCGTTATAAAGCGCATCAATAATGGTTACTGAACTGATAATCGCCAGATACAAAAAAGCCACTCTAATGAGTGGCTTTTTTGTTTTTATGGTGCCGGCACCAAGAGTCGAACTCGGGACCTACTGATTACAAGTCAGTTGCTCTACCAACTGAGCTATGCCGGCTTATCTTGCTAATAAGTTAAACAACTCATTATAAAATGTTGGTGCCCGAACCCGGAATCGAACCAGGGACACGAGGATTTTCAATCCTCTGCTCTACCGACTGAGCTATTCGGGCAACTAAGCTATATAAATATATGCGTTAGATTTGTTACTTCAAACTAAGCCTTGAAAGCCTGTCTCGTTTGGAGTGCGCGTATATTATAGCGATGCTTTAAATCACGCAAGTGCTTTTTTCGATAACTGCCTAACAAATAGCCGTACAGTCAAAAATATCACTATAAGCTATTATTTTGCTGATTAATTAGTCTAGAAAAACAATGCAGTGGTGCTCTTGAGCTTGTTTATAGGTGAGTTTGTAGTGGCATAGTTAATTTGGCCACCTAATTAGTTGACCACTACAGTTAGCCTTATTCTGCTTGTATATCACGACTAATTAAAAGAGTAGTGGAGGAGCGAGATATTCAATATCAGCTGCGGATGCTTACTATTGATGGTATTTGCTGGATCGGGGTCTAAAGTGTCAACTTATCTGAGGACGGGATAGGCTTAGAAAATGAAGGTTTAGAAAACAAAAAAGCCACTCTATTGAGTGGCTTTTTTGTTTGTATGGTGCCGGCACCAAGAGTCGAACTCGGGACCTACTGATTACAAGTCAGTTGCTCTACCAACTGAGCTATGCCGGCTTATCTTGCTAATAAGTTATCTCTTTACACAGAAAAACTCATTATAAAATGTTGGTGCCCGAACCCGGAATCGAACCAGGGACACGAGGATTTTCAATCCTCTGCTCTACCGACTGAGCTATTCGGGCAACTAAGCTATATAAATATATGCGTTAGATTTGTTACTTCAAACTAAGCTTTGAAAGCCTGTATCGTTTGGAGTGCGCGTATATTATAGCGCAGAGATTTATCCTGCAAGGGCTTTTTGTTATTAGCGTGACTGTTCGCTTAGTTTGTGTGCAGTTCTAAATAAAAGAACAATAGCTGCATTACTGACGGTGTGGCAGAAGGCACATTATTTCGCTAGTAACGTAAACCTCACTGCATAGTGAGGCTTATGTGTGCCGTTAAAAGCAATACCATTCGAAATAATAGAATGTAAAGGTCAATATTTGCTGATTTTATATCCTAAAATAGAATGTATGATGATTTCATCTTATGAATTCAGGGGGCGTAATGCTCTTAAATACAAAAAAGTCTTACGGCCTAGTCGCTATCCTTTTTCATTGGCTTTCTGCTTTAGCCGTTATAGGCCTATTTGCCGTTGGTTTTTGGATGGTTGATTTAACTTATTACAGTGAATGGTACAAAACGGCGCCATATCTACACAAAAGCGTTGGGCTAATATTGTTATTGCTGACGCTTAGCAGAATATTCTGGCGAATGTTCACTCCCAACCCAAAGAGTTTAGCCAGTCATAAAAGGTGGGAGAGAAGTGCAGGCCATATAGCGCACGGTGTTTTATACCTGCTCCTGCTTGTCATTATGGTTAGCGGTTTCTTAATTTCTACCGCTGACGATCGAGGTATATGGGTATTTAATTGGTTTGAAATACCCAGTCTTGGGGTATTTATGGAAGACCAAGCCGATATCGCCGGCGTGATCCACCAATACGCAGCATACAGTTTAATCGGTTTAGTGCTGATCCATGCACTTGGTGCATTGAAACATCACTTTATCGATAAAGATTCAACACTACTCAGAATAATCAAAATTAAAAATGACTAATCTTTATATGGAGAAAATAACAATGAAAAAGGGTTTATTGGCAACGGCATTGGCAACAACGTTGATGATGGCGAGTACGGCACAAGCAGCAGATTACGTCATCGACACCGAAGGTGCTCATGCCTCTATAGAGTTTAGGGTAAGCCATCTAGGTTATAGCTTCGTAGCAGGTCGTTTTAATACTTTTGAAGGGGACTTCTCATTTGATCAAAGCAAGATTGCAGATTCAAAGGTCAATGTCACCATTAATACAACCAGTATCGATTCAAACCACGCTGAACGTGATAAACATTTACGCAGTCCGGACTTTTTAAATACTGCAAAATTTCCTACTGCGACGTTTGAATCTACCTCGGTTGAGGATAAAGGTGATGGTAACTTTGTACTAAAGGGGAATTTCACCTTAAACGGTGTAACCAAACCATTAGCGATTGATGCAAAAGCAATAGGAGAGGGAAGTGACCCTTGGGGCGGATATCGTGCTGGATTTACCGGTAGCACTGAATTTGCGCTAAAAGATTACGACATTAAAATGGATTTAGGCCCAGCATCTTCTCACGTTAGCTTAAACCTCGTCGTTGAAGGTATGCGTCAGTAATCGTATTGTTACGTTGTAAGCCATAAAAAAAAGGCGCCTTTCGGCGCTTTTTTAATATGTGCTATTCGTCGTCTTTTTCAGGAACAAAGCCTTCGATCTCGACATCTTTTCCTTCAAACAGAAAGTTAACCATCTGCACTTCTAGGAATTTTCGGTCATCGACATTCATCATGTTGAGTTTCTTTTCATTGATAAGCATGGTTTGCTTTGATTGCCAAAGCGTCCAAGCTTCTTTACTCACATTGTCGAAAATACGCTTGCCTAAATCACCAGGGTAAAGCTGAAATCCTAAGCCTTCAGCTTCTTTTTTAAAATATACGCAATTTACTGTGCGAGCCATGATTACTCCTTATTTAATACAGAACCTAAACTCGCTAGAATCCGCTCAGTCGCTGAGGCTAAACCAACTTTAGGTGGATGAGGTAAGTTATACCAGACAGAGGAGTCTTGTTCCATGATCTGGTTATCGCTAATCTTGTTTATTGATACTAAAACGGGTTGAATATCGAGGTGGAAATGGCTAAAGGTGTGTCTAAAGCCAACCAAATCCTCGCGATGACTAATATCGTACGCTTGATTGCTCAAATGCTCGTCTAGTTCATCTTTAGTCGAAAATTGAGCAAAACACCAAAGTCCACCCCAAATCCCACTCGGTGGGCGTTTTTGCAAATGGACATTATTTTGCTGCTCTAATACCAGTAGCCATGCAGCTTTTACCGGAATGACTTTTTTAGGCTTCTTACCTGGATATTCCAGCTGGCGGCCCGAGAGTTGAGCTTGGCAGTCAATTGCAACGGGGCAAGCTGGGCAATTGGGTTTAGAGCGAGTGCATACTGTTGCGCCGATATCCATCATTGCTTGATTATACTTTTGAATCTCTACGTTTGGCGTTAATTGCTGCGTGAGCAGCCAAAGTTTATCTTCTACCGGTTTTTTGCCAGGCCACCCTTCGATTTTGCCATGCCTTGCAAGCACACGTTTTACGTTGCCATCAAGGATGGGGTGATTTAATCCAAGCGATAACGACAGAACGGCACCAGCTGTCGAGCGACCTATACCTGGCAATGCCAGTACGTCATCAAAATCGACAGGGAAAATACCTTGATGTTGCTCAACTATTTGTTGGGCGGCTTTATGAAGGTTACGTGCTCTGGCGTAATAACCTAAGCCAGTCCAGTGATGCAGCACTTCATCTTGGTCTGCTGACGCTAAAGTGTCGATGTTTGGGAAGCGCGCGATAAACTTTTCAAAGTAAGGAATAACCGTGGCAACTTGGGTTTGCTGCAACATAATCTCTGATATCCATACTTTATATGGGGTTTTACTTTGCTGCCAGGGGAGTTGCTTACGACCATGGACATCGTACCAACTAATAATTCGGTCTGAAAAGAGTGGGGTAGTTTTCATCGCCGCAGTGTAACTACCAGTGGCGATTTAAACAAGTTGCAGTTGTTCATTGATAAGGGGGCCGGTTTTGCTGTCAACGTGAGGGAGCCTGGTGAAATAGCGCTAGATTGACCCGTTAATCGAGTATTTTTTGTAAAAGTAGCTCTGTAACTCGCACAAACTGAAATAATGGGTATAATTTTGCGTCAATAAGGCTTGCGCTAAAGGTCTAACTTTGGATAATGCCTTTCTTTTAAAATTAATAGCTATCTTAAGCGAGGGCGAAAATGAGCGAAGTAACAACCGCTGAATTCAATGAAGAAGGTAAATACCTTCGCAAAGTAAGAAGCTTTGTATTAAGAGAAGGCCGCCTTACAAAAGGGCAAGCACAAGCGTTGGAGCAACAATGGCCAGCCATGGGCCTAGATTATACGCCTGAACCTATCGATTTAGTCGAGGTTTTTGGTCGTGAAGCTGACACCGTGCTTGAGATCGGTTTCGGTATGGGCGCTTCATTAGTTGAAATGGCTAAAGCGGCTCCAGAGTTAAACTTTATCGGTATTGAAGTACATAAGCCGGGTGTTGGCGCCTGTTTGTCTATCGCGGCAGAAGCTGGGGTGACTAACCTGCGCGTGTATCATCATGATGCGCTTGAAGTGTTAGAAAACAGCCTTGCTGATGCAAGTTTGGCAAGGTTGCAGTTATTCTTCCCTGATCCGTGGCACAAAACACGTCATCATAAGCGTAGAATAGTACAGGCACCTTTTGCTGAGCTTATCCGCAACAAACTTAAAGTGGGTGGCGTGTTCCATCTGGCGACAGATTGGGAAAACTACAGTGAGCACATGTTAGAAGTCATGAACAGTGCGCCTGGTTATAAAAACCAATCGGCGACAGGTGATGTTGTTGAGCGTCCTGAACATCGTCCGCTAACAAAGTTCGAAGCACGTGGTCATCGCTTAGGTCATGGCGTTTGGGACCTTATGTTTGAGCGTGTCTAAGCGTTATATAGTTCGTTAATTTAGTTTTTATTTATCACCATTGAGGAGTTCCACCATGGCAGCTAATCGCAGTCGTCGTTTACGTAAAAAGTTACGCGTTGATGAGTTTCAAGAGTTTGGATTCGATACAAACTGGACTTTCAATGAGTCTGTAACTGAAGAGCAGATTGATTCAATTGTTGATCAGTTCATCGAGACAATTATTGAACCTAGAGATCTTGGGTTCCATGGCGGCGGACATAAAGAGTGGGAAGGTATTATTGCTACTCAAGATATCGGTAAATGTACAGATGAAGACCGAGCTGCAGTTAAAACCTTCTTCGAAGGCCAACCTGTTGCAGATGTCGAAATCGGTGAGCTATACGATATTTGGTGGAGCTAATGCCTGAATTGGCATTACTTGAGGAGGTCGTGAAGAAAGTACGACCTCTTTTAGGTAAGGGTAAAGTTGCAGATTACATTCCTGCTCTTGCTGAGGTAAATGCTAATAAACTGGGTATAGCCGTGACCACCAGAGATGGTGTCACGATAGGGGCTGGAGATTATCTCGAGCCCTTTTCAATTCAAAGTATTTCAAAAGTATTTAGCTTAACACTGGCGTTAATGCATTACGAAGAGCCTGAAATTTGGTCACGTGTTGGTAAAGAGCCATCAGGACAATCTTTTAATTCTCTAGTGCAAGTTGAGTTAGAAAAAGGGCTACCGAGAAACCCATTTATTAATGCGGGTGCCTTGGTCATTGCTGACCTGTTGCAAGGTCGGTTAGGTGCGCCAAAGCAGCGAATGTTAGAAATTGTACGTGAGCTCAGTGACAATCCAAGAGTGGGTTACGACAAAGTCGTTGCTAATTCTGAATATCAACACAGTGCGCGTAATGCTGCTATCGCTTATTTGATGAAGTCGTTCGGTAACTTTAATAATGACGTTAATACCGTTCTTAAGAGTTATTTTCATTATTGCTCTTTGAGAATGAGTTGTGCTGATCTGTCTAAAGCAATGTTATACCTCGCTAACAGAGGTAAAAACCTCGCAGGAAAACAACTGATCACACCGGTACAAACTAGGCAGTTAAATGCTTTGTTAGCCACTTCGGGTTTATATGACGGCGCTGGTGAGTTTGCTTATCGCGTTGGTATGCCCGGAAAAAGTGGCGTCGGCGGAGGTATTATTGCCGTTATTCCAGGGGATATGTCTGTTTGTGTATGGTCACCGGAACTCGATGCTAATGGTAACTCTCTTGCTGGAACTGCCGCGCTAGAGACACTTTGCCAAACGCTTGGTCGTTCAATTTTTTAATTTCCTGCTTTAACTCATCTGCTAATGTAATAATTAGCCAATAGTTCGTAGTATTGGCTAATTATTCCTATCTTATTATCAATAAAGTCACACCATTAATTCCACTAATCCTTTTATAATAATGACTTATGTTCTTTGGCATGTTACGTGCATTATCTATTCTATATAACATGATATTAACAAAGCGATAAAGGACTAAAGCAATGAAAAGACTACTTACCTCTGTTGGTGTATCCGCTGTACTACTGTCAGCCTCTAGTGTGCAAATAGTTAATGCAAATGAAGATTCAGATAAGCACTTTAAAAATGAATGTGAAGTATCGTTAAATTACGACGTTACCGTTGAGCCGAAAAAATTGACCGTAAGTGAAGTCGGTAAAGAACAGTACAGAATTGAAATGAATAAGCTTTTTGTCAATGGTGAACAAGTACCGCTTAACAAACAGCAGCAAGCATTGGTAAACCAATACGCCGATGAGGTTTCTGCTCAAATTCCCGAGGTTATCGAGCTTGTTAATGATGCCGTAGCAATGGCTTCGACAGCGGTGAGTATGGCATTGACTCCTTTGTTAGGTGATGCAACTGGCGCTAAAATTGATGAAATGATGGATGGTTTGCAACAGCGCATTGAAAATGTGGCCTATCAGCATGGTGACACATTTTACCTTGGTGCAACCGAGTCTTCGCTTGAAAATGCATTTGGAGAAGAGTTTGAGCAAGAGATGGAGCAGCTAGCCCAAAACTCTATCGGCACTATGGTGATGACGCTAGGAAGCGAAATGATGTCGGGTGAAGGCGGTTCGTTTGAGCAGAAAATGGAGTCATTTTCAACCAAAATGGAATCAATCGGCGATGACATAGAGCTGCAAATGGAAGGGCAAGCACAAGATCTTGAAATTCGTGGTGAAAAGCTCTGTAAGAGATTTAAGTCTTTAGTGGTATTAGAGAAAGAGCTACACACTCAAATACCTGAATTAGCAAAGTACTCTTTGATAGCGACGGCAAACAAAGAAATGCGTGAGTAAACATTAATCGTTATTTTTAGATCCAAAACTCCTTGGTAAAAATAGTTCTTGTGTTGCTGAGCTAAATTGCAACAACCCCTGCATCCCACCTTTGTGCAGGGGTTTTCGTTTTTCCCCTATGCTAACGTCTTAACTGACCGTGCCTTAAATCGATAGCAGCAAGCGAAACTGACTCTGTATCCTCTTATCTAACGCTATCCTATTGTTCTGTATGCCAGTATGAATGCTCACTACATGCTAGTACAAAAGTACATATATGATGAGTTCTAAGTTTTTTTTGGTATACTTCTAAGAATAAAAACAAAAACCACTTTTTGGTTGAATAATCATCACTCTACGCTAGCGTACATATATTCTCTTAAGGTATTGCTCTATAAGGTATTGTTGGCCTTGGTGGCTTATCTTAGCGATGGAAGTACTATTACTCTCGTAAACACCTTAAGGCGATTTACATGTTAGAACTTTTAGAACCAATCGCAATTTTTACTCATGTAGCTCGAGCGGGCAGTTTTAGCGCTGCGGCACGAAAGTTAGGAATATCTAAGTCAAAAGTGAGTACTCAGGTCGCAGATCTTGAGCATAAGCTTGGCGTTCAACTTATTCAGCGTACTACTCGTAGTTTAAGTTTGACTGAAGCAGGTCATTTGCTCTATGTGCAAGGTGAAGAGCTGCTAAGAGATGCAGATCAGGCTGTTGCCAGCGTACATAACCTAAATGATGCTACTCGTGGTGTCTTGAAGGTGGGTATCTCACAGTCTTTTGGTACTATGCATATCATTCCTGCTTTACCAGAATTTATGGCAAGACACCCGGAGCTTGAACTGCAAGTCAGCCTCCTTGACCACAAGGTCGATGTAGTCAGTGAAGGCTTAGATCTATTACTGACGATGTCTGAGCAGTTACCTCTTGGCATGGTTGCAAGACCACTGATGAAATGTCAGTTCTTATTGGCAGCCTCTCCTTCTTATATTGAGCAACATGGTATGCCAAACCGACCTGAACAGCTGGTCGATCACAACTGTCTTGTTTATCAAGGTGAGTGGCATGAGCATAGTGTTTGGCAGTTTAAGCAAGGCGATGATTATTGTGAGATAGGCGTATCGGGCAACTTTAGAGTCGATAATGCACCTGCGCTAAAAACAGCAGCAGTGAGTGGCTTAGGTGTGGTTTATCTTGCCAGTTATTTATTGGAAGATGAAATTGCTCAGGGCACGTTAGTGCCATTACTTGATGAGTGGCAACTGACCAATCATCTGCCTTTACAAGCCGTATATCCAAGACGTAAACATTTAGCACCAAAGGTCAGCGCATTCATCGATTTCATTAAAGATCATATCGGTAGCCCACCTTATTGGGATGACCCATATAAAGAATTGTATGCAAAACGTAAGTAAATATAGAAAACATTGTTTTATATTTAGAACAATGTTTATCTCTGTTAGTTGTAAGTTAATATAAAGTATTTCAAATCAGATGGTTAAGTTGCACTGGCCGTTGTTTAGTCAGTGCCAATTTAGTGGCTACTAATGCTGGTTTTTATTGTTTAGGTTGCAGTTTGTTCTTAATTTAATACAATTGGAGCCAGTTGGTTCAAAATGATTTGAGTCCTATAGCAGAGTTGAGAATGACCCCTCTTTATTGTGCTATACAGATCAGCTTAACGCAGTTTTGATTCAATGCTGGCTGAAGTGTAAGAACTAAAACAATGCTAGCCTTCAAACCATCATCCTAGTTTTGGTTTACCCCGGCTTTTACCGGGGTATTTTTCTGTTAAGTGGTTCAATGCTATCTGTAGCCAGCAATTTTATCTGTTGACTCGCATAAGTGAAAGTTTGAAAGCCGTTAGATAATGCTTATCGTTCTAGATGACATAAAAAAGCCACTATCATAAGTGGCTTTTTTAATGCGTTCTTTTAAGTGAAATAGGTTACTGTGCATATCACAGTAACCGCTTTGTTTTAGCTACTCTGCTCTATCCAAAGGTCGATTTCACTTTCTAGTACATCAAGAGGCACTGGGCCATTTTGCAGTACTACAGTATGGAAATCTCTGATATCGAATTTATCACCTAGCGCTGTTTGTGCTTTGGTTCTTAGTTCAAGTAGCTTCAGCATACCGACTTTATAGGCGGTTGCTTGTGATGGCATCACAATATGCCTTTCGACCATTTTAACGGCGTCAGACTCGGCGTTGGGTGTGTTCGACACGTAGTAGTTTATTGACTCTTCACGTGACCACTTCTTAGCATGAATACCTGTATCAACCACGAGGCGACATGCACGCCATAGCTCCATCGCTAGTCGACCAAAATCAGAATATGGATCTGCATACATGCCCATCTCTTTAGGGAAGTACTCACTGTATAATCCCCATCCTTCAATGTAAGCAGTATAGCCGCCATATTTACGGAACTTAGGCACACCCTCAAGCTCTTGAGCGATAGCTATCTGCATATGATGACCAGGTGTTCCCTCATGATAAGCAAGAGCTTCCATCTGGTATTTTGGCATCGCCTTCATATCATAAAGGTTAGCGTAGTAGGTGCCCGGACGACTTCCGTCTGGTGAAGGGTTGTTATAGAAGGCTTTACCGGCAGATTTTTCTCTAAATGCTTCGACCTGCTTAACAATCATTGGTGCTTTTGGTTTTACCTTAAACACTTCATCAAGACGGCTACTCATGGTATCAATGAGTGAAATAGCTTCTTGTAAGTAGGCCTGACGGCCTTGATCGGTATCGGCATAATAGAATTGTTGGTCGTCACGCATGAAGGTAAAGAATGCTTGTAAGCTACCTTCAAAGTTAACTTTCTTCATAATGTCACGCATTTCATTCTGAATTCGAGCTACTTCAGAAAGTCCCAACTTATGAATGTCATTGGCACTCATATGCGTCGTCGTTGTGCGCTCTAAAGCATTGTTATAATACTCTTCACCCCGAGGTAATTTCCAAGCGCCATCGCGAGTATCTGCTTTGGTTTCAAGCTTAACCAGATAACTGATAAGTTTGTCGTATGCCGGTTTAACCTCATCGACTAATGCCTCTTTTGCTGCTGAGAGAAGCTGTTGTTGTTCAGCTGAACTAATCGACAGCGTATTGACTTTACGCTTAAAGTCAGCCCATAAAGCACTGTCTTCGCCTTCATCGAAAGGTGCACCTTTAACGATGTTTTTGCTATCGGAAATGACATATGGGAATACAAATTTAGGCGCGATAATACCTTTATCTGCACGTATTTCTAATGTGGTTTGCAGTTGAGCAAGACGCTTTGACACGCCATTTAAGCGGCTAATGTAGGCTTTAGCGTCTTTTATATCGCTGATCTGATGTTGGTTTATGAGGAAGGAAGCTATCTGTGAATGGCCACCATACATCTGATTAACTGGGTAGCTATGGTAACGCCATTGATCGTCTTTGATCTCTTGCTCAAGCTTTTGTGTTAGTAGCTGGTAGCTAAGCTTTGTCTGCCTATCAAGCTTAGCTACTTTGAGCATTTTTAGTTGGGTTAAATGCTTTTTAGTACGCGCTAAGTCAGCATCAGTTGCTGCGTCGCTCATCTCATCCCATTTATCGTAATCTGTTTTTATGCCTAAATAGGTTTGTGATATAGGGCTGGCTAATACGTTTTCCATGAAAATACTTTCAAACAGCGCATTGGCTTTTTCAGATTCACTATTGGCTTTTTGAGCGACAGGTTCACTTGGACTTGCATAATTGATTGGTGATGGTGCTGCATATACTGCGGAACTTAAGCAAACTGAAAGGGACAGGGCGATAAAACTTATTTTTGTTTTTATGGGCATTTTTAGACTTCCTTAGAATTATGATTGTTATCCTAAAGAAGCCTAGAGTTAATGTTTTGATCTAAGTGTTAGAAAATGTGTCTATCAAGCTATTTTATTTAGTTATAACTAATCTATTCAAAGGTTTATAGGAATTGTGACAATAAGTCATTCACAAACATATGGCCTCTGGGCGTTAGCTGCCAATGGTCGCTGCTTTGAGTCATTAATCCTTTAGCACAAGCTTGCTCAATTCCATCCGTTAATACTTTTCGATCTAACCCGGTACGTTGTTCAAACTCAACTTTAGGGATAGGTGTCATTAACCTTAAACGGTTCATTAAGTACTCAAGCGGTCTGTCTTCCTCTGCAACGATAGTGACATCAGAGGTGTAATTATCTGCAGCAAGGTAACCTTTAGGGTGCTTAATCTTAACGGTACGCAAAATTTGATTTTCACTTGGCTGAGTAATTTTACCGTGTGCGCCACAGCCTATACCTAAGTAGTCGCCAAACTGCCAGTAGTTAAGGTTATGTTGGCATTGGAAGCCTTCTTTAGCATAAGCAGATATTTCATATTGAACGTAACCAAGCTCGGCAAGCCTTTTTTGCCCTTGCTCGTAAATCTGCCATAGTTTTTCATCGTCAGGCAGTTGAGGTGGCTTGGAATGAAACAGCGTATTGGGCTCTATAGTCAGTTGATACCAAGATAGATGTGGCGGTGCCAATGCAGCAGCGGTTTCAATATCGGCTAAAGCCTCATCAAAGCTCTGGTTCGGTAAACCATGCATTAGATCTAAATTAAAGCTTTGGTAACCCGATACTTTTGCTTTTTGTGCCGCAACTTCAGCTTCTGTCTTATCATGGATCCGCCCGAGTAAATTCAGCTTGTCGCTGGAAAAACTCTGCACCCCGATAGACAAACGTGTGATGCCCGCTTCGCGGTAGGCAATAAAATCATCATGCTCTAAGGTGCCAGGGTTAGCCTCCATGGTGATCTCTATATTGTCTTTAAACTTAATAAGTTTATCAACTTCAACGAGAAGGCGTTGTATTTGCGCTGCGTCAAACAAAGAGGGCGTGCCGCCACCAATAAAAATAGTGTGTAACTGTCGGCCTTGAACATACTGAAGATCTTGTTTTAAGTCGGCAATAAGCGCGTCTACATATTCAGTTTGTGGCAACTCGCCATTCTGACCATGAGAGTTGAAATCACAGTAGGGGCATTTTTGTACACACCAAGGAATATGAATGTATAGGCTTAATGGTGGCAGGATTAACATTAGTTAAAGATACCTTGTTGTTTCATTGCAGCAATAAGCAAAACGAGCGCTTTACCACGATGGCTTAACTGGTTTTTCTCATCACTGCTAAGCTCGGCGGCGCTACATTGGTGTTCAGCGGGGATAAATATAGGGTCGTACCCATGGCCATTTTCACCCTGCGGAGCAAAGCCTATAGTGCCTTCCCATGACGCTTGGCAAATAATGGGTGTCGGGTCTTTTGCATGACGCATGTAGACCAATACACATTGAAAGCGAGCGCCGCGCAGTGACTGGTTCTCTAGTGCGTTAAGTAACTTGGTGTAATTTTGCTGATCTTTCGCACCTTCACCCGCATAACGCGCTGAATAGATCCCAGGTGCCCCTTGTAGGAAATCAACTTCTAAACCAGAGTCATCAGCGATAGCTGCATGGCCTGTTATTTCTGCAGCATGGCGTGCCTTAATGATCGCATTCTCAACAAAAGTGGTGCCGGTTTCTGCCACTTCTGAGACGTTAAACTCGCTTTGGGCGAGGATCTCTACACCGTAATCAACCATTAGTTCTGAAAATTCTTTGAGCTTACCTTTATTGCCACTAGCAAGGACGATTTGATTCATGGAAGACCTTTAAGGTGTCTGAAAATATGGCCGCAATAATAGCGAACCGAGCCATTAATTGCATTATATATGTGCTGATACTAGGGGCTGTAGATCTTTCACGGTTGTTTTTGCCGCCGTTTATTGGCTATTTTGACAAGGCGGAGGCTATGTCGTTTAGTCATTCTCCACAAATAGCCTACAACACCGTAAAAATAGCCAAGAAGCGCGGCCCTTAGAGTTCGTTTCAATACTTCTATTTTTTTACTACAAGCGTGCGTTACGAGCTTTTCGCTTAGCCAGCTAAACATCATCGCTCAAGCCTTGTACTAAAATCATTATTCTTTACGGGAAAGAGTCGAACAAAAACTAAGCTCGAAAGATCAACAGCCCCTAAGACCATTTTGTCATTGCCACTGATTGACTCTGTTGCGGAAGGTATCGCTAGAATCCAGAAATTAAACTATCGATGCTGATATGACTAAAACTGCCGAAGGCTATATAGCCAAAAAAACTTCAAGCGGCAGGATTCAGTATGTCGATACATGACCGCGTTCTAGGCCGTTAATGACTGCTGCATTCCCGATATATCCACGGTCTGTGGTGGTATTTATCAAGAATGTATTTAGACATATGTTGCTTCTTGTCTTGCTCTAAGGAAACGTTGAAGTGAGTAGGTTGAAGTCGTTTAAGTATAGAAAATGTAGTGGTGTGCTGTAGTTATATGCAAGGGCGCTGAAATAATGAGGGCATTTTCGCCCTCATATTTAATGCAACTGGTATAGCGTTACTCTACATAAAATTTTTGCTTAAATTTAAGTTGTGTATTGAGCTTCGAGCCATGTTTTAAAGCAATGTTGAAGTTGATCTCTTGATCATCTCGATAAGGGACTTCTGCAATATAGTAGATAGAGTCGCCTTCACGTATCTCTCTAAATTTCAATTCAACACGTGCATCAAGTAAGTTATTGGCTATGCCGGTAATTTCAACAGGCACCGCAGGGTTACCGTCTACATTCGTATCTAACACCGAAATATTTAAGATCCCAGTATAGCTACTGCGTTTAATACCGTAAGACTTGGCAATACTGGGTGTTAAAAAGGTGCTACTTAGGGCTACGTAATGAATATCGTAGTTGCCGACTTTTTGTTTTTGCTCAGCAAATGCGCTACTGATGAGGCACAAACTTAGCAATAAAATGGCTGTTAGAGAGCGGAACATATGGGCTTTCCTTAGGTGATAGCTTTGTTACTAGTATAGAACTTAAGTGCGATAAACGCCTTAAACTTCTTATAAGTATACGGTTACAAAAGGTTTTGTATTGCTGGTGGTATCAACCTAGGAGAGTGGATTAAAACTTGTTTGTGTCGGCCCATCAGGCCTTTGAGTATCGTTATATCACCCTTAGGCACTTTGAATGCTTTAGAGAGGAACTTGGTTAGGTACGCGTTGGCTTTTCCGTCAACAGGTGGTGCGGTAATCGCTATTTTGAGCTCTTCACCATGAAGTCCTACAATTTGATCACGACTCGCTTTGGGTTGGATATAAAGCTGAAGCAGCAGGTTTCCCTGCTGCATCGTTATTGCTACCACTATACGTTGGCCCAGTATGGTACATATTGGGCGAGCAAGATATTGAGGAAATTAAGCACTATCATCACCACCAGTAATGACAAGTCTAATCCACCCATTTGGGGCAACATACGGCGTATAGGGGCCAATAGAGGTTCAGTAAGCTGACTCATTACCATCTCAATTGGATTTTGTCCTTGGCTTACCCAGCTTAATATTGCTCGTAAAATAAGCATCCAAAATAGCAACACACCTGCTTCTTTAAACACCGACACTAAAGAGATAAGTAAAATATTAGGTACGTCTAGCGCTGCACCTGCCATCAAGGTTAGCAGAACAAATTTTAAGATAACGACCGTGATCGCCAGGACAAATGACGCGCTATCAAAATTGCCGAACGATGGGATCACGCGTCTTAGAGGACCGACAATGGGGTGAGTGGCTTTAACAATAAACTGGCTAAAGGGGTTATAAAAATCGGCACGAGCGAATTGTAACCAGAGCCGTAAAATGACCACCATCAGGTATAAATCGAATACTGTACTTACTAGAAAACTAAATGCATTCATTTGTTTACTCTACTTTTCACGTTAAATAAAAGGAATTAATACTGTTTTGCCATCTCTTGAGCCCGCGCAATACAATTTGTCATTGCATTATCGACTAGCGCTCTTAAATTTCCCTCTTCAAACGTTGCCACAGCTTGCGCCGTAGTGCCACCTTTTGAAGTTACATTCTCTCGTAATTGCGCCAAACTTAAGTCAGGATTTTGTTTGGCCATCAATGCAGCACCTAATGCCGCTTGTTGCGCCATTTCTCTTGCGCTAGCTTCCGGCATCCCCCCCTTTACTGCGCTTGCAACCATAGATTCTAGAAATAGAAAGAAGTATGCCGGTGAGCTTCCTGCTAATGCTATCACCTGATTTAAGTCATCTTCTTTGTCTACCCAAATAACCTCGCCACCGGTTGCCATGAGCGTCTCGCACAAGCTTTTGTTGTCGGCGGAGATATCATCACCAGCAAACAAACCTGTTAAGCCTACACCTATCTGAGTAGGGGTATTAGGCATAGTACGTATTAATTTGATCTCTTGCTTGAAAAAGTCACTATAACGCTTGGCTGTCACGCCTGCAGCAATAGTAATAATTAATTTAGTTGAAAGATCAAGGCCACTTAATTGCTCGCCAACCTGCTGCATTAAGTGAGGCTTTACACCCAATACGATGACATCGGCCGTCGCAGCGGCGCCAACATTATCGTTAGTCACCTTAATGCCGAAATCCTTGTTAAGCGCATCTAGCTTTGGTTGACTTGGATTTGAAGCTGTAATGCTCTCAGGGGCATAACCACTGTTAATTAAACCACTAATGATACTGCGGGCCATATTACCAGCACCAATAAAGCACACTTTCTTTTGTGACATTGAGTTCTCTTTTTATTTTCGTTAGGACGACACATTATCTATAGCAACCTTTTAAAGGTTACATCACTTAATATTTGGGTTAAGCCTGTCAAAACCAAGTTTTAATGCATTAAATAATATTCATTTATTGTGTCCGACTTTTAATCTGTTTTTGGATAATCACGAGCACCAAAAATCGCACTACCAATTCTTACGATGGTTGAGCCGTGGGCTACCGCTAATTCCAAATCGTTACTCATGCCGACTGACAAAGTATCTACACTCGGGTATCGCTCTGACAATAATGCATATAGTTTTTGTAATGCTGCGAGTTCCGATGTTGCGGTGATAATGTCGACATTGGCAGACGGTATCGCCATCAATCCGCGTAAGTTCAAATTGGGTAAGGCGTTGATCTGTTCAGCAAGGGAAAATACGTCAGCTCCGCTAACGCCTGACTTATTTGCTTCTTGACTGATATTGACCTGAATACAGACATTTAACGCAGACATCTTTGCCGGACGCTGTTCATTTAACCGGATCGCAATTTTTTCACGCTCAACGGTATGCATCCAATCAAATAAACTCGCGACCACTTTTGTTTTATTGGATTGTAAGGGGCCGATGAAGTGCCACTCTATGTCGGGGTAATCCGTGCTTAGGCTAGTGACCTTCGCTTCCCCTTCCTGCACGTAGTTTTCACCAAAACGTCTTTGGCCTGCAGCATAGGCCTCGATTATTTGGCTATTGGGCTTGGTTTTACTCACGGCTAACAGCTGCACATCTGTAGGATTTCGTGATGAATTTTGTGCCGCCTGATTAATCCTGTGCTGGGCGAGCGCTAGTCTGTCTGTTATTGTTGTCATGTTGTATATTTTTGGTTGAATGGATATCCCAAACTATGGAAATCACAGAATTACTTGCCTTTAGTGTAAAGCACAATGCATCAGATCTACACCTTTCTGCGGGGGTTTCTCCTATGATCCGTGTTGATGGTGAAGTTAGGAAGATCAATCTTCCTGCTCTAGACCATCAAGGTGTTCACAGTCTTGTGTACGATATAATGAATGATAAGCAACGAAAAGATTATGAAGAACACCTTGAGATAGATTTTTCGTTTGAAGTGCCAGGTCTTGCACGCTTTCGTGTTAATGCGTTTAATCAGTCTCGTGGTTCGGCTGCGGTATTTCGTACCATCCCCAGCGATATCTTAAGTCTTGAGCAACTTGGCGCCCCTGAAATCTTCAAACAAATAGCGAGTTTCCCTCGAGGACTTGTACTGGTGACTGGTCCAACTGGCTCTGGTAAGAGTACTACGCTGGCGGCTATGGTTGATTACGTAAATGAAAATCGCCATGACCACATATTGACGATTGAAGACCCAATAGAATTTGTGCATCAAAACAAGCAATGCTTGATTAACCAACGTGAGGTGCATCGTCATACTCACAGTTTTAATGCGGCGTTGCGCAGTGCATTACGTGAAGATCCGGATGTTATTTTAGTGGGTGAGATGCGAGATCTTGAAACGATCAGACTGGCGATGACAGCAGCTGAAACCGGTCACCTTGTATTTGGTACTTTGCATACCACCTCAGCCGCTAAAACGATTGACCGTGTGGTTGATGTGTTCCCTGAGGGAGAAAAAGGCATGGTGAGAACGATGTTATCGGAATCACTGCAAGCCGTTATTTCCCAGACTTTGATTAAAAAAGTCGGTGGTGGCCGTGTGGCAGCTCATGAGATTATGATGGGGACGCCAGCCATTCGTAACTTGATCCGCGAAGATAAAGTGGCACAAATGTACTCAGCGATTCAAACGGGCATGGCGCATGGTATGCAAACACTGGATCAGTGTTTGCAGAATTTGGTTAATCGCGGTCAAATCACCCGTGAAGATGCCATGCTCAAGAGTTCAAACAAGCAAACCAATTTTTAAACGGATAAATACTTATGGATGTGCGTCCCTTTTTAAAGGCAATGACTGAGCGTAAAGCGTCAGATCTGTTTATTACGGCAGGCTTTCCACCTAGTGCAAAAATTGATGGTGAATTACGTTCATTGAGCGAGAACAAATTTAGTCCGGCACAGGCATTAGATTTTGTTGAGTCATTAATGACCGATGTGCAAAAAGTGGAGTTTCATCAATCTCGCGAGTGTAACTTCGCTTTCGCCGTTAAAGATCTAGGCCGCTTTCGTGTTAGCGCCTTTTGGCAAAGAGAAGCTCCGGGTTGTGTCATGCGTCGTATTGAGACACAAATTCCTGACATGGATGACTTAATGTTACCGCCAATTCTAAAAGATTTGGTCATGGGTAAGCGTGGCTTAGTCATTATGGTTGGTGGAACGGGTACTGGTAAATCAACGTCTCTAGCCGCGCTTGTTGGTTATCGAAATGCCCATGCTCGCGGGCATATCTTAACAATTGAAGATCCGGTTGAATTTGTTCACGATCACCGCAAAAGTATCATCACTCAGCGTGAAGTTGGCATCGATACTGAATCCTTTGACGCGGCGCTTAAGAGCTCATTACGCCAAGCGCCAGATGTGATTTTGATTGGCGAGATCCGTAGTCAAGAAACAATGGAATTTGCATTGTCCTTTGCCGAAACGGGTCACTTGTGTATGGCAACATTGCACGCCAACAATGCTAACCAAGCTCTCGACCGTATTATGCACTTAGTTCCAGAGAGCAAACATCATCAATTGTTGTTCGATTTGTCACTTAATTTACGTGGAATCGTTGCCCAGCAACTAGTGCCTAAGAGTGATGGTACTGGCCGCCGAGCCGCGATTGAAGTGCTCATTAACACGCCGCGAGTGGCCAGTTTGATTGCTAAGAATGAGCTGCACTTATTAAAGGAAACCATGTCCAAGTCGAATGAACAAGGCATGCAGACTTTCGATCAGGCATTGTTAAAACTCTATAGTGATGGTGAGATTAGCTACGCTGATGCACTGCATCATGCTGATTCACCGAATGACTTACGCTTAATGATTAAGTTGCAAAGTTCGGATACTGCCAGCTCAAGCTCAATGGATGGCGTAACACTCAACCTAGATTAACTGATAGGGTTTGAGTTTTTACCTCATTAACGTTTGTCTAAGATTAAGCTGGCAATAGTTTGTATTGGCAGCTTTTTTATGCAAAATACTGATCTATAAGTTGGCTTGAACGTAATAGTTACTCAATCGGGTATGACCGCTGCTCCAAGGGCTAAATATTAGCCAGTAATATCGTCGATTAACATTTTCACTATCAAGGTTTAAGGAGTTCTCTTGGCAAAGTTTTCAGGATTAACTAAGGATGTAGGTCATAAAAAGCGTGGGAAAACGGGTGTGTTGTTAATGAACCTAGGAACACCCGATGAGCCAACGGCTTCAGCTGTAAGGCGTTACTTAGCAGAGTTTTTAGCTGATCCTCGAGTGGTGGAGATCCCAAGATTGGTTTGGATGATTATTCTGCATGGAATTATTTTGCGTGTAAGACCGGCTAAGTCAGCCGCTTTATACCAACAGGTTTGGACCAAAGATGGTTCACCATTGATGGATATCACTAAACGTCAAACTCAAAAATTGTCTCAGTATTTTGAGCAAGCAGGCGAAGATGTCTCGGTGCAGTTCTGCATGCGTTATGGACAACCTTCGGTATCGACAACATTACAACAAATGCATAAAGACGGCGTAGATAAGTTGGTGGTCTTGCCGCTATACCCACAGTATGCCGCACCAACCACTGCATCTGCTTTTGATGCTATAGCTAAAGAGCTGACGACTTGGCGCTACTTGCCTGCGTTGCACTTTATTAATACATATCATGACAACCCTGACTTTATTGATGCGTTAGCGGCTTCTATAACTCGGGACTTTGAGCTTAACGGTCAACCGCAAAAGCTCGTTTTGTCTTACCATGGCATGCCTGAACGTAATCTTCATCTTGGCGATCCTTACTACTGTTTTTGTATGGTTACCAGTAAGTTGTTAGTCGAAAAGCTGGGCTTGACTGAAGAGCAGTACATTACGACGTTCCAATCGCGATTTGGTAAGGCTAAATGGCTAACGCCATATACTGATGCCACTATGGCGTCTTTACCCGCTAAAGGGGTTACAGATATCGCGGTAGTGTGTCCGGCTTTTAGTGCTGATTGCCTTGAAACGCTTGAAGAGATCGCGGGAGAGAACAAACACATATTTAAGGACGCGGGAGGGGAGCAGTTTAGGTATATAGCAGCACTTAATGATAATGATGACCATATTCACATGATGGCTAATATTGTTAAACCTTACCTTTAAACCTCGCTTTTAAGTACTTATTACAACATCGGCAAGTTCCGAGAGGAACTTGCCGATGTTATTCTTTCAGTAGTGTTCTGTTAAAACGGGCTTATAAGCTATCTATTTGGCTGGTCAGATATTGCTGGTAAGTCTCTTCACCCCAAGCAACAAGCTGTCCTTGTTTAAATAGCAGAGGAGTGCACTCTTCTTTGGTTGTTTCACCGTCTGATTCTTTATGTTGAGTGCGGTAAAATAAGATCTGTAGATTCTGCTGATTAGAGATTTTAGCTTCACTAAAGTCAGCTTTACCAAAGATGCTTTTAACTTCAGCGATGCTTTGTCCGATAGTGATTTCTGTCATTTTAGCTCTATTGTAAGCCTGCCTATCTTCCCAATCCATTTCATCTGGAGTTGGGTCATAAGACACCATAATGACCGCAACAAAGGCAATGTAGGCAACAAAAATAGATCCAATGATTACGGGGACTTTGGATTTCATCTGTACTCGGGTTCCTTGATAGGCAATTCCAATAACGTAATACGATACTATGCAAAGTAATGGGCGTAAATGCTAATAAGGTAACTTTTTGTTAACAGTTGTAAGTTTTAGTTAATTAGTTTTCGGTAGCCTAAATTGCTTTAGGTTTGCATTTAAAGGCATATCTAATTGAAGTTGCACTAGTTTATAGCTTAGTCGGGCCATTTCTTTGCCATCTTCAAGCTTTTTAGCTTGTTTAGTGCCAACCTGTTCGATTGAGCTATATATATTAGCCAGTGAGCGAAATATCTTTAGCAATTCAACGGCGGACTTAGGACCAATACCTGGCACTCCAGGAATTTTATTGCCACTGTCACCGGCGAGCGCCAAATAATCAATAAATTGCTTGTGTTCAACACCTAGCTTTTGTTCCATGGCTTCAACCGTCATATATGTTTGATTGAAGTGATCCCACTGCTTGATATTAGGATGATTTAATTGGCAAAATCCTTTATCGGTTGACACTATAATGGCTTCGCCGCCAATGCTGACGAGCTTAGTCGCCAAGGTGGCAATAACATCATCGGCCTCCGACTCGGCATTAAGTGAGGCAATGTTATGTTCCGCAAGAAACGCTTTAATATCGGCAAGACCGTTGGACAATGCTTCAGGCATTGGCTTACGGCCCTTTTTATAGCCTTCGTATAGTGATTTGCGCCATGATAATGCATTACCGTCCCATACTATCGCTACGTGAGATGGTTGGTGATACTTTATTAGCTTTTTACAAGCGCCATTAACGCGCTCTTTTAGGCCGTTGATATCTGATTCGTTGGGTTGAGCGGCGTGGATCCGCCGCACTAAGTTCATGCCATCTAAAATTAAAAATTTATTCATTTCATTATTTTATAACAGGGAATATAAGCACTTCCCGGTAACTTCATTCGTTGTTGTGAAACAAAAGCGTTAAGTAGATTATCCATTAACGCCATGAGTTTTGGATCCCCCTTAATTTCAAAGGGGCCGCGCTGGTCAATTATCTTGATCGTTTCCATTTTGACATTACCGGCAACAATACCTGAAAAAGCCTTTCTCAAGTTTGCCGCCAGTTCTGCTTTGTTCGATTGGTCGTGTAAATCTAAATTACTCATCATTTCATGAGTTGGTTCAAAAGGTAGTTGAAATTCAGGTTCGATTTTCAAAGACCACTGATATTGATAGGAGTCGCCGTTGTCCTTACGGAAGGTCTTAATCTTCTCCATCGCTTCTTTTTGAATACGAGCAACCTTTGATGGATCATCAATCACAATTTGATACTTACTTTGTGCTTCCGGTCCTAGCGTTGCAGCAATAAATTCATCAATGCGTAAGAAATATTCTTCACTCTCTTTTGGCCCGGTTAACACGAGTGGGAAGGGGATCTCTTGATTATGTTTATTGAGCAAAATACCCAGTAAATAGAGCAGCTCTTCTGCGGTACCCGCTCCGCCAGGAAAAATAATGATCCCGTGCCCCAGCCTAACAAATGCTTCGAGTCGTTTTTCAATGTCAGGCAGAATCACCAACTCGTTGACGATTTGATTTGGGGGTTCAGCAGCAATAATACTCGGCTCTGTAAGACCTATATATCGAGCGTGGTTTACTCTTTGCTTTGCATGGCCAATGGCAGCGCCTTTCATCGGGCCCTCCATTGCACCAGGGCCACAACCGGTACAAATATCTAACTTACGTAATCCAAGCTCATAGCCCACTTCACGGGTATATTGGTATTCAATCGGATTGATGCTATGTCCTCCCCAGCAGACAACAATATTGGGGTCGAGCATCGGCATTGTGCGAGCATTACGTAAAATGTCAAAAACCACGTTAGTGATGTGACTCGCGTTGGTTAAATTGATGTGTTTTAGGTTGTCGTATTTATCATAGATATAGACGATGTCGCGTAGCACTGAAAATAGGTGTTCTTGTATACCAGAGATGATTTCGCCATCGACAAAGGCTTCTTGTGGCGGATTGGTCAATTCAATCTTAATGCCGCGCTCTCGCCTTAAGACATTAATATTAAAATCACTGAACTGATTGAAAAGACTTTCCGCATTATCGCTTTGCAAGCCAGAGGCTAATACTGCAAGCGAGCAACTGCGGTAGAGCTGATAAAGCTCACTTTTTGCGTTCTGTTTGAGTCTGTCAACTTCGAGTTGTGAAAGCTGATCTAAGCTTCCTCGGGGACTAATTTTCACTATCATAGCAGCTCCTTAGCAGTGATAGATTAACTGTCCTTTAAAGAAAAGTGGCGGTAAAAATACCTCTCGCCGAGGACAGCTTATGAATCAATAATGACTCTATCTCTGCTTTCATGTTTAGCTTTATACAGCGCGGCGTCAGCTCGTTCAAAGGTTTCACTGATGAGCTCATTTTCAATAATTTGTGCAGCGCCTATAGATACTGTAACTGTAATTCTCTGATTTTTAAACTTAAAAGGAATACTTTTTACTTTTTCTCTTACTCGGTCAAGTAAAGGCTTAATGTCATTCTCACCAATGTCTGGGAGTAAAAATACGAACTCTTCACCGCCGTAACGGGCAACAAATTCAGTATCTCTTAAAGAACTTTTTAGCGCCATAGCAATCACTTGCAGTGTTTTATCACCCGTGCTGTGGCCAAAACTATCGTTGATTGTTTTGAAATGATCGATATCGGCAACGGCGACCCATAGTGGTTGTTGAGTGCGTTTGTAATTACGATACTCAATGTCCATGCGCTCTTCAAGTGCAGCACGGTTGGGCAGTTGAGTGAGTGAGTCGAGCAGATTCAGCTTTTGTTGTTCAAACAAGCGCTTTTTATAGGTTTCGGTTTCTTTACTTAGCTCGTTTAGCTCGCGGCGCAGCGCTTCAACAGATTGTCGTAATTGAATCTGCTCTCTGTTCTCTAGTGCTTCTTTACGGCTGAGTGCGGTTCGTAATGCTAATAGTTGCTCTGTTACTTGTGTTTTTAGGTGATCGATATCATTAGTTTCAGCAACCGACTCGTCAATATTATCGACTTGATTATTGATCTCACCATTCAGTTTTTTAGCAACTTGAAAGCTTTTTACCGAATGCGTGTAGGAGTCTGTTACCACCTCGCGAACATTACTTAATGCACCGTTGAGTATGTATAAAAACTCTTGCGATGCCGTTTTTTCTTTCGCAATATTATCGAGTAATAGGCTAAGTACAACTTGATAGGCGTTTAATAAGGTGTCGAGTTCAAAATCTTCAGTTAATGACAGTTTTATCGACGAAATTTGTTCTCGTTGCTCTTTTCTAAACTCTATTTCCGATAGCATCAATGCCAGCTCGTGGGCTGATTGACGATGTCTTGGTAACACTTCAAATTGTTCGCCAAGACGGAGCTGCTCGTTAAGGATCTCATCGTAGAACTGGATGATTTTTTCTACTTTTGGAATGTAATCCCAATAGGTATGAAATGGTTTTACGAGCTCTTTTTTGAAATAGGAGATCTCTTTCTTGAGTTTTGTTGGCAGAGACTCAATGCGTTGAATTTGGCTGACGATATTAGATAAGGAGCTACGGCTCTCTTCAAGCTGCAACATGACGTGGTTATATTGTTGCTTTAATACGCCTTCAACGTCGTTTAGGTCGGTTATGGCGTTATCAATCTGACTAAAGCGGCTTAATTTGTGCCGAAGTTTAGCGAGTTTGTTGTCCAATTCAATGTTCTGGCCTTTGCACGCTAAGCTCAGCTGGCTAATAAACTGCAGAAGGAGCTGAAGCTTTTTATTTTGGTCTTCATTCATATCATCAAGGGCTTGCCTTGCTGAATAGAGCTTTTGCTGTAATACGCTTAGCTGTGAGGTGCTGGCGACGGCATCCTTCATTTATTTAGCTCTTCCTTTATCAACCGTACATACTCGAATTATGACTTTAGTGCTTATTTTAACAGTAGTTAGTCTAAAGCGGAATAACCATCACTTGAGCATGGGCTTCATTTGTGTCGTTAACTCAACTCGGCGGCCAAATCGACATTTTGATGGCTCTTCCACCTTGGCCAAACAATATCACCCTTGATGCCGTTGGTCTCTATTTTGATGATGCCACGGATAATGCTTTTTTCAATATTGAGATATAGCGGCGGTTCAAAGATACCTGAAGATGCAAAATTGAGCGGCTTTAGGGTGACATAGTAATTTTGTTGGTTACCTAAGGTGATCGCTGCCGATAGCATCATCTGTAACGTACCGAAGTGCTGCTCAGCTGAAATTTTGAGTGCTGGATCGGCGAGCAAAGGCAGGTTTAGCAGCCCCATGTGCAAACAAGTGTCACCATAGTTATCATTTAAGGCGTTTTTTATGTTGCTCAGTAGTGTGTCGGGGGCCACTTTTATGTCAAAGCTCAAGAGAAAAAGCCCTGGTCGAACAATATAGACTTGGCAATTTAAAGCCCCTGACAGTGAGTCTATCTGCTGTTTATTCATTTTTGCATTACATGAATAACCTTGGGCTAGATCTGAATTTAACTGTTCTGTTAATGATATTAAGGCGAGCGTTTTAAATGTATTGCTGTAATCAGTGAAATCTTGAATGAAAGCAGAGTAATTGCTTGTTTTAGTGAATGGGTCCAAGCTGCTGTTCTGTGCTAATTTAGTGCATTTCGCTGTTAAGCTGTTCTTAATTCGCCACAGATAAATAGACATAATTGAGGTTAACGCGAGTGCCAATAAACAGAAAATCAACATTAAACGATTAGTTGATAGCAAGCTCTCTTGTCTCTGTAAATCGTTATCTTTTTGGTTAATGTTAAGCTTTGCTTTTTGTAATTGAAATAATAGCTTAGCTTGCTGGTCATCGTTGACCTCATTGCCGTCTTTGGATCGCAAATTAAGGATCTTGTTAATATTGTGATATGCCTGTTCAAACAACCCAAGGTGCTGTTGCGCGGCTGAAGTTAAGGTAAGTGCTTCTATAAGCTCATCGTCAAGCTTCATTTCTTCTGCTATACGAGTCGCGGATTCGGCGTACTTTAATCCAGGCTCCCAATCGGAGATACTGTTAAACACTTCGGCAAGTAAAAGATGATTATAAACTAAATAGTGATCGCTATTACGAGAGCTAAAAATGGCGCTTGCACGTAGTAGATTAGAAATGGATGTTTTGGTATCTCCAATTTTAAAATAGGCTTCACCTAGATTATGTAACGTAAGCGCTTGGCCGATATAATTGCCGAGTCTGGCATCAATTTGTTGGGCATTTAAGTAGTAATCAATCGCTTTATACCATTGCTCTTGTTCACCATAGGTCATTGCTATCACCGTCATGCTGGCGGCGACATAAACCTCTTTACCGAGGCGTTGGTATATTGCCGAGGCTGCAGTGGCGTAGCGTAAGGCATCATCCCAAGATTTGAGTGAACGATAGACTCGGGCTAATTGCATTTGAATATGCGCATCTTGAGTTGGGTTTTCATCTGCCTTGGTATGTTTTATCGCTTCAGAGTAATGCGAAAGTGATTTTCCATACTGACCTTTTTTATAGTAATACTTCCCCAGCACTGATTCTGCATGAGCGATCATGTAGGGGTCTGCAATCTCAAGTGCAACTGCTTGAGCGCTTTTGAGGTGGGCTAGTGCAGATTCGTCTTCTCGTAACATCATGTGCATAACACCAATGTTTTCATGCAGGGTAAACCGTAATACTTGTACTTTCACACTCTGGTTAGCGGAAAGTACTGTGATTGCTTGTTGATAAAAAGCGATAGCTGATTTGAAATCTTGTTTAGTTTTGCCTATATAGCGGCCGTTAAGCATGAGGATATAACTTTTATCAAAGTCATTGTCTGCAACAAGTTCTAATTGGTCGATTAATTTTCTAGCTACAGTGTAACGGTCGTCATTTTTGGTTGATAAATCTAACGATAGTCTTGCTAATAGTTGCAGCTCAAATTTAAGATCGGCAAGCGAGAGTCCATTTTTCATCGCATAACGATTAAGCGCTTCTTTGTTGGTGAAATCTGGGAGTGTGGGTAAATTATGATTGATTGATTGGCGTAAACTATTGGGAGATTCTCTAAACTTATGCTCTGTATCAACGTCATTTCTGGCTATCGCATGAGCGCAGTTGCTTATACAACTGAACAATATAATCAATAAAAGGGTCAACACACTGCGCATGGGTAGGTCATTCCTTGCTCTAAGCTAAAGTTCAAGAGCTATATCTTTTTGTTATTTTAATTGGTGTAATCAAGTCAAATGTTATACTTTTCGACTTAATGAAAACAATAATAACAGAAGGAAGCGAGAGTGAAACCAGTAGTTCCCCTAATCTTAACTTTTAGCGCATTAATTTCTCCAGTAGCCATTGCAGACGTTGATTACTCAATAGATTTATCAAATCCACAGCACCACTTAGCCAAAGTGGAGGTGGTTTTTCCTGCAACAAAGTCATCAGCCTTAGTCGTTAATTTACCCGTTTGGCGTACCGGTAAGTATGAAGTGCTGCCACTTGCAGATTCGGTGCGGCTTTTCACTGCAAAAAATGCCGCCGGCGATACGCTGCCTTGGAGCAGAACGGCAAGTGGGGAGTGGACCATTGCACTTGATAAACCAACAACCGTCACGGTTTCATATCAGCTCTATGCCAATAAGCTTGGGCAACGGGTCAATCATATCGATGCTTCCCATGCTTTCCTCGATGCCAGTGGCACTTTTGTTTATAGCCCGCAGTTTAGGGATGAGCCTATCCATGTCAGCCTAGCAGTTCCTTCTGCTTGGAATAGTTATTCTGGTATGGATAGTGGGCCAACGAACCACAGTTTTACGGCGGCTAATTACGACATATTAGTCGACTCTCCTATCGAAACCGGGATCAGTGAATACCGAGAATTTAAGGCAGATGGCAAGCAATATGAGTTAGTCATTTGGGGTGAAGGTAATTACGACATCGACAAGATGGTTGATGATTTAACTAAACTAAGTGGCCAAGCGGAGGTCATTTGGGATGATTATCCCTTCGAACGTTACGTCTATATGGTGCATGCCACTAGTGGCGCTCGTGGTGCAACTGAGCATTTGAACTCGACCATTATTCAACGTCCACGCTTTAGTTATCGTGATCGTAAGGACTATCTTGGTTTTATAAAGACGGCTTCGCACGAGTTTATTCATACTTGGAATGTAAAAGCATACCGTCCTGAAGGGTTAGTTCCCTATGACTATCAGGAAGAGGGGATCACTCAGCTGCTTTGGATGGCAGAGGGCTCAACAAGTTACTTTCAAAGCCAATTGTTGCTCCGTGCTGGCGTGATGACCGCGAAGGAGTTCTTCGAAGATTTGGCGAAGCGTGTTGCACAAAGCGAGAAAACTCCGGGTAGAGAAGTGCAGTCCGTTGCAAGTGCGAGTGCCAATCAATGGGCAAGTACCGGCGGAGATTATGCCGTAAACCATAGTACTAACATATACTCTGAAGGTTATTTAACCTCGCTGGCACTGGATTTCTCTTTACTCGATGAAACCAAGTTGGAGCGTTCATATCGCGACGTGCATCGTGAGCTCTATCAGTCGCACCGCATTCCGGCGGGCTACAACGTTGCTGATGTAAAAGCCATTTTGAAAAATGTCTCGGGAACGAGCTACGAAAAGTGGTGGCAGGAGCATGTTAACTCACCTATTAGTTTAGATTTCGACACTATGTTAGACCAAGCAGGTTTAACGGTGGGTTATGGAGACGATGCTAAGTCTGAACCTTTTGTAGGTGTCACACTTGAATCTAATAGCTTAGTGCTTTCACGCGTACTGCGTAATGGACCCGCATGGAACGCTGGTATTGTGCTCGGCGATGAAATTGTGGCTATTAATGGCTTAAAAGTCACAGCTGCTGGGTTTGAGTCACGTATTAAGGACTTTAAAGCGGATGGCAAGATAAAGGTTACTCTATTTAGTAATGACAGACTTAAAGAGATAGAGCTTGCGCTAGGTGAACAACAGAGCGGTAAATTGGCGATAAGTAGTGTTGAAAAACCGAGCCGTTCTCAAAAAGCATTTTTCAAAGCTTGGTTGGGCATTGATTGGCCGTTCGATAAAGAGGGTAAATTAAAGGCTGCTGAGTAATAGCAGCTATATTTAAAGAGTAAAAAGGCGCCTTAGGCGCCTTTTTGTTACCGCAATATCAGTCGTTAACTTAAATACTGTCTTCGAGTCCACCGAGGGAATCGACTACAGAATTAACTAAGGCGATTAACTCGCTACTCATTAAGGCAAAATCGGCATCAAGACGCGCCATCGGATCTTCATCACCAACATCATCATTGCCTGCTCTAAACTCTTCAGAGAATTTAAGACGCTTAATCGCAGCATCTGATTGAAGAAGAAAGGCGATTGATTGACCAAAATGCAGTGCTAGCTTATGTACTTGCTTACCGACTTCGATATGCGCTAATACTTCATTTTCAGTTAAATCTTGCTGCTTAAAGCGAACAATACCGCCCTCGTCAGAATCACTCTTTAGCTCGGCTTCATCTTGCATTTCAAAAGCGGCAGGTGTTTTACCTTCTTTTAACCACTCTGTTAACTGTGTTTCAATTGGCGTTTTAAAGCTAATTGGAATGATAGGTAAAGTGCCAATGGCCTTACGAAGCAAAGCCATAAGCTCTTCTGATTTAGCTGCGCTTGAACTGTCGACCAAAACCATCTGGATTTCAGGCAATATAAGCGCGCGAATTTGGCTACGACGAGAAAAGGCTCTTGGTAAAAGAGTCATGATGATCTCATCTTTTAGCGCATCTTTCTCTTTTTTGGCAAGCTTGCGACCATCTTCAGATTCAAGCAGAGCCACTTTATCTTCTAAGGCTTCTTTAATTACTTGAGCAGGTAGAAGCTTCTCCTCTTTAGTCGCGCAGATAAGGTGTCTGTCTGCAGCGGTATGGACCAAAGAATCGCCATGCTTGCCGAGGGCATTAGAAAACCCAAACTTACTGACATCTTGGCTTGAGCATGGAGAGAAGGTGAAGTCTTCCAGTGATTTTTCCATTGATTCAGTGTCAACAGAGAAAGGCTTGTTAAAGCGGTATACAGTTAGATTTTTAAACCACATAGATTAATGCTCAGTCAAAATTAAAGCCGCAGTGTAAGGCATTGTCAGGTTCTGGTAAACCGCCTAGGCATGTTCTTATTCGACAGCTTTGTCACATTTAACCAAACTGTCATATTTCTCATTTTGCTCCTGAAAGCCCCTGTTCTAGGGGCTCGCCCTTATCGAGTTAACATTTATCAAACAATTTCAATTCGATTTAGTGTTTGCTGAAATAAAAATGCAACAAACTATCTTCATTATGACGCTCGTCCAAACCAATAACCAAGACGCATAAACGTCGAAAGGATTAAATGATGAACGTTTTTTGTAAAACTCTACTGGCTTCTGCTCTTGCTACTGCAACTCTTGCTTCTGCCCACGCTGCAGAACCACTAACAGTTTACGGTAAGCTAAATGTGACAGCACAGTCTAATGATGTAAATGATGAAGCCACGACTACGATTCAATCTAATGCTTCTCGTTTTGGTGTTAAAGGTGCTTTCGAACTCAGCAGTGACCTTGAAGCTTTCTACACCGTAGAATATGAAGTAGATACAGGCGATGACGTTAAGGAAAACTTCAAAGCACGTAACCAATTTGTTGGTCTTAAAGGCAGCTTTGGTGCTTTCTCTGTTGGTCGTAACGACACCATGCTTAAAGTATCTCAAGGTAAAGTTGACCAGTTCAATGACCTTTCAGGTGATTTGAAAAACTTGTTCAAAGGTGAAAACCGTATTGAACAAACAGCAACTTACCTAACGCCTTCTTTCAGTGGCTTTAAAATGGGTGTGACTTACGCTGCTGAAGGTGCTAGTTCACAGTATGCTCAAGATGGCTTCAGTGTTGCAGCGATGTACGGTGATGCAAAACTTAAAAAGTCACCGGTTTACGCCTCTGTAGCTTATGATTCAGATGTAAAAGGTTACGAAGTTGTTCGTGCCACAGTGCAAGGTAAAATCGCTGGCTTTAAGTTAGGCGGTATGTATCAGCAGCAAGAAGAGACTTATGAGAAAGACGGTACACCAACAGTCGGCGGCGAAAGCAAAACCGGTTACCTCTTTAGTGCAGCGTATACTATCGATGCAGTGGTATTAAAAGCACAGTACCAAGATATGGAAGATAAAGGTGATTCATGGTCTTTAGGCGGTGATTACAAACTAGGTAAACCGACAAAACTATTCGCTTTTTACACTAATCGTTCATATGAAAAAGTTGAAAATGATGACAAATACTTTGGTGTTGGTCTAGAACATAAGTTCTAAGTCACGCTTAGGTTTTTTAAAAAGGAGGCTTCGGCCTCCTTTTTACGTCTTAAAGTTAACTAAATCGTTTAGCTTTATGACAATAATTTACTTTATTATGGCAAAATGTCATGTCATTTAATATTAATGTAATAAAACTGACCAATAATAGGCCCATAGAAATTCACTGACAGAAGATCGATTATGACAGCAAGGATACTGATAGTTGAAGATGAGTTAGCGATTCGCGAGATGCTAACTTTCGTGTTAGAGCAACATGGCTTTACCACAACGTCGGCTGAAGATTACGACTCAGCACTGGATATGTTAACAGAGCCCTATCCCGATCTTGTTTTACTTGATTGGATGTTCCCAGGTGGCAGTGGTATTCAATTAGCTAAGCGATTACGTCAAGATGAATTTACCCGTCATATTCCAATTATCATGCTGACGGCTCGTGGTGAAGAGGAAGATAAAGTGAGGGGCCTTGAAGTGGGCGCCGATGACTTTATTACGAAACCTTTTTCTCCTAAAGAGCTGGTTGCGCGTATTAAGGCGGTATTACGCCGTGCCGCGCCAACATGTCTTGAAGACCCCATCGATGTGCAAGGATTACAATTGGACCCTGTAAGTCATCGTGTCACCGTTGGTGAACAAGTATTAGACATGGGCCCGACAGAGTTTCGTTTATTACATTTCTTTATGACCCACCCGGAGCGTGTTTACAGCCGTGAACAGCTGCTTGATAATGTTTGGGGCACCAACGTATATGTTGAAGATAGAACGGTTGATGTGCATATTAGACGTTTACGCAAAGCGGTGACTGAATCAGGGCATGATCGCCTTATTCAAACTGTTCGTGGCGCTGGCTACCGTTTCTCAACGAGACTTTAGTTCAATATCTCATAGGCATAAGATAGCTTTTCCGTTATCTTATGCTCAGCTCTCCCATATGGTCGGTCTATGTTTGATTCATATTCTGGGTATCGTCTAATTTCTCGATTGGTGATCTATCTACTGCTTTGTTTAGTGGTTGGTTTGCTGGTTAATGAAGTCTTTTGGATACTTTTACTCGGTTGTATCTGTTTACTGTTTTGGAATTACCGTCAGCTTTCACGGCTTAACTATTGGCTGTGGCATGACCGCCGCTTAACACCGCCGAACGGCAGCGGTAGTTGGGAAGGGGTATTTAACGGTATCTACCGCTTACAGGGAAAAAACCGTAAACGCGTATCTCAACTCGCATTTCTACTCGGCCGCTTCAGGCAGGGCGCTGAAGCACTTCCTGATGCTGCCGTCGTGCTCGATGCTGAGCACAATATACTCTGGTGTAATAAACTCGCGCAGCTGTTATTAGGTTTTGTCTGGCCGCAAGATAATGGCCAGCGAATTGATAACCTTATCCGTCATCCTGATTTTTCTAATTACTTAAAAGATGCTGAATACCAAGAGCCTTTAGAATTAGCGGCCCCCCTGTCTGAAGGGCGCTTATTAGAGATTCGGATCATGGGCTATGGCTCTGGCCAATTACTACTGATTGCACGAGATATTACTCGGGTGCGTCAACTGGAGGGGATGCGTAAAGAGTTTGTCGCTAATGTGTCACACGAGCTAAAGACGCCTTTAACTGTGCTGCAGGGCTATTTGGAAATGATGCAGTCCATGGCGGAGCCTGACTCTCCCAATATTAAAGCGATGGAGCAGATGCAACAGCAAACCACGCGTATGCGTTCTATGGTTGAGCAGTTACTCGCGTTATCAAGAATTGAGGATGCCGGGGATGTAAACCTCGAAGTTAAAGTGAACATGTCATCGATGATGGACATACTGCATGACGAGGCACTCGCGTTAGCACAAGATCAGTATCAGGTAAGTCTTTATTGTGAGCCAGGGCTTGATATGTATGGTAATGAGGTACAGCTACGAAGTGCTTGCACAAACCTTATCTCCAATGCGATTCGATATACAGAACCTGGTGGGACTATCGATATTAGCTGGCGGAAGATTGCCACCGGCGGACAATTTAGTGTGCGTGACAGTGGTGAAGGTATCGCAGCGCAACATATTAGCCGCTTAACGGAACGCTTCTATCGGGTTGATAGTGCGCGCTCAAGACAAAGTGGTGGTACAGGTTTAGGCCTTGCGATTACTAAGCATGCGCTGAATCATCACCAGAGCGAGCTTATGGTATCAAGCCAGTTAGGTAAGGGCAGTACATTTAGTTTTGTTATTCCGCCTAACCTGATTGAGTTTACGGTGCCTGAGGCTCTCACTTCAGCCGACTGAGGGCGATAAGCTAAAATTAGATGACATAAAAACAGGCGCTTAGCCTGTTTTTTTATATTACCGCTATTAACTTGTCAAAAATACCCGCGTTGTCATCCAAGTGTCACGTTACAGTAATAGACTTGTCATCATAGAAGTTAATACTGACAGCGTTTTAAGAAACCATGATATTTAAACACTGGAGCAAAGAATGAAATTGAAACAACTTGTTGGCGCAGTAAGCTTAACTGCAGCGACTGTATTTTCTGCAGCATCAATGGCTGCAATCGACCAGTCTTTACCAACTTATGAAAAAACAAGTGGTGTGTCTGGTAACTTATCGTCTGTTGGTTCAGATACTTTGGCTAACATGATGACGCTATGGGCTGAGGATTTTAAACAACTGTACCCTAACGTGAATATTCAAATTCAAGCAGCGGGTTCTTCTACTGCGCCGCCAGCATTGACTGAAGGTACTTCTCAGTTCGGCCCGATGAGCCGTAAGATGAAGCCAAATGAAGTTGAAGCATTCGAAAAGCACTACGGCTACCAGCCAACAGCGATTCGTGTTGCAATCGATGCGTTAGCAGTGTTTGTGCATAAAGATAACCCAATCAAAGGCATGAGCATGGAGCAGATCGACGGTATCTTCTCTTCTACTAAAAAGTGTGGCGGTGATGATGTTAAGCGTTGGGGTGATGTTGGCCTAACGGGTAGCTGGTCTACACGTGACGTACAATTATATGGTCGTAACTCAGTATCTGGTACTTACGGTTACTTCAAAAAGAAAGCGCTTTGTAAAGGCGACTTCAAAGCTAACGTTAATGAGCAACCCGGTTCAGCTTCAGTAGTGCAGTCGGTATCTCAATCACTCAATGCGATTGGCTACTCTGGAATTGGTTATAAAACAGCAGGCGTAAAAGCGGTTGCGATTTCTAAGAAAGGCACCAATTACATCGCTGCTTCACCTGAAAATGCGGCAAGCGGTAAGTACCCACTATCACGTTACTTATATGTTTATGTGAACAAGCATCCTAACAAGGCACTTGCGCCAATGGATCGTGAGTTCATCCGCTATGTACTGTCACTGCAAGGACAGCAAATCGTAGAGAAAGACGGTTATGTTGCACTTCCACGCAGCGTTATTGCTAAAGATTTAGAGAAAGCCGGTATCCGTCTTTAAACTCTAATCTAGCAAGATAGACCTAAAAAGGCCTCATTAAGAGGCCTTTTTTGATGGTGATATAAACGGTAATCGTAACTAATTTTTTACTGTTAGGTCTGTTAACCACACTTGAAACTCATCATCCATACTGGTTCCCCATTGGCTCACTAATGCTTGGTATCTCGGGTAATCACCTTTACGTGTAAAAGTCAGCATCTCATCAATCTTGTCTTTATGGTTTTCAAGCATAAAGCGCACCGCTAAATAGCCCCAACGGTACACTCTATCACCACCACCATTACGCTCATAACTGGTATTAAACAAATCACTTAAGACTAAGTTTTTATCGCCTATGACCTTGATGGCCTTTGGGTTGTCATCGCCAAGAGAGATGTATTCTGCAACACCTTCGCTCCACCAAACAGTATGAGGGTACAAAGGAGCGGGTTTCGGGCAATATTCTGGTGCACTATGTGAGTCATGCAGTGATGCGCAAAAATCGCCGTAAAGGTTAAAGCGACCATCGAGATAATGCACATACTCATGGGCGAGGTTCCAAACTTGGCCTTTTTTCTCATAGGCAACAAACTCTGCTTGATTGCCATCTACCCAAGGAAAGCCCTCTAGGTACATGCCGCCGTTATCACTAGGAACATCAAAGTGAGCGGTCACATTGGCTATATAGTCTTCTCTGGAATGGTAAACATTAGCCCGCATACTGTGGTTGTTGTCGTTGGCTACAGGCTTATTCAATGTGCCGAACAAAAGGTGAAACTTAGCTTCCTGTGTTTGCAGTAATAAGCATGCAGACTCAATTTGTTGTGACGTTAATGCTTGAGAACGAATTATGATAGTGTCACTACAGGCATAATTTTGGCTGAGTACAGTATTAAGGTCCTTGGCCGACTCGGCAGCAGCAAGCTGCGGTGTTATAAGTAGAGGACTGAGCAATAAAGCGAGTGTAAGGTGTTTATTTTTCATGGAGGGTTTCTCTCATTTTTATATTTGCATACAATATCCGCAAGTGTTCCATTTAAACTTATTCAAGTCAATCTCATCTACATGGATGAATTATGGCTAAAATACCCTCAAAGATTCAGTGACTAAAAAGGATATGCCGTGTTAGAGCCCTGGGATAATAGCCGTGACTACCATTCATTCGCCAATACAGAGCAAGTTTGTGTTAAGCACTTATCATTGATGTTAGATGTGGATTTTGCATCTAAACAATTGACTGGGCTGGTGGAACTCAAGCTTACATTTTTAGATAACGACACTCGTGAATTGATGCTCGACCTGCGTGATATCACCATCTTTAATGTGACCACCGGGGCAGATCAACAGTTAGAATACGCCATCGACAAAGAAGACGAGATCTTAGGTCAACGCTTATGCGTAAAATTAGATCCGTCTGTCAGCAGTGTCAAAATACATTACGCTACATCGCCAGCAGCGCAAGGCTTGCAGTGGTTAACGCCCGCTCAAACAAGTGGCAAGCAACTGCCGTTTCTTTTTAGTCAATCTCAACCCATTAATGCTCGTAGCTGGATCCCACTGCAAGATACACCAAAGGCTAGAATTACCTTTGATGCGGTGATCAACGCACCTAAAGGCATGCGAGCGGTAATGAGTGCCATGAATGATGCCAATGTTGCGCTTGATGGTCGCTTTAGTTTCACCATGGAAAAAGCGATGCCGACTCACCTGCTTGCCATCGCCGTTGGTGATCTGGCTTTTGGTCGATTAGGAGCACGTACCGGAGTTTATGCCGAGCCTGAGGTTGTCGAATCGGCAATCGCTGAATTTGAAGACACCGAGAGCATGGTTGAAGTGGCTGAGTCCTTGCTTGGCCCCTATCCTTGGGGCCGTTATGACATGCTCGTTTTGCCACCCAGTTTCCCATTTGGTGGAATGGAGAACCCGCGACTCGCTTTTATGACGCCAACGTTAATTGCTGGTGATAAAAGCCTAGTGTCTACTGTTGCTCATGAGTTAGCGCACTCTTGGACCGGTAACTTGGTCAGTAATGCGACTTGGCGTGACTTATGGCTAAACGAGGGCTTCACCACATACTTCACTAACCGTATCGTCGAAAAAGTCTTTGGTAAAGAGTTAGCTGAACTTGAAGTTGTGCTTGAATACGGCCGACTAAAAGAAGCCATTGAGTCTACTGCACTGCAGGCACAAACCTTGCCTGCCAATATGCAAAATCAAGATCCAAACGAAGCTTTTAATCGCTTCACTTATGACAAAGCATCAATGTTCGTACACGACTTAGAAAAAAGGCTTGGGCGTGAGTCTTTTGATACATTTCTTTATGATTATGTGCAAGCGTTTGCTTTTGAAGCGATAACAACGGAAACCTTCGTTGAGTATGCTAAAAAGACCTTATTAGTTGAGCATGCAGATTCAATAACTGAAGCTGACTTATTGGGTTGGATCTACGGCGAAGGTATGCCGGAATGGTTTACCGCACCCACTTCAAATAGCCTAGATAAAGTGAACGTTGCACTCGCTGCATTCACATCGGGTTGTCTTGCGACAGAGTTAAATACCCTTGGCTGGTTAGTACACCATTGGCAGTACTTTTTGGCTAACCTACCGTTGGTGATTACACACACGCAACTGAGCGATCTTGATAACGTCTTTTCATTGACAGTTTCGACTAACGCAGAGATCGCATGTGATTGGTATAAGGTCGCTATTCGTAACGGCTATACTGCGGTATTGCCAGCGGTAAGTGACTACCTCGTTAAAATAGGTCGGGGTAAACTTGTCAGGCCTCTCTATGCTGAATTACTCAAAGCGGGATTTACAGCTGAGATTAAAAATATCTACGCGCTGGCACGTGATGGTTATCATCCGTCAATAGCTGTGATGCTAGATATTCAGCTTGAAGATGTTCGTTAATGGGAAAAAAAATGGCAACCCAAATGGGTTGCCATACAATATGTTTCTCAGGAGTTAAACAAGTCAATGCGCTAGCGAAACTGTTAACTCCAATGGCAAACCTCAACAGGAGTGCCCAAGGGAATGATGATGAACAATGAAACTAAAAGCTAAGCCAACTGATGAAATTCACTTAACGAGAATCGGTTCATATAGTGAGAGTCGCTTATTTCAAATTAGTTCCCACAGCTTAGAGTCTTTTTGCTTACTTTTTGTTTTTTGTCGTTGAATTTGACTGTTTTTGATAATTTAGGATAAAAAAAGGGCAACCCAATGGGTTGCCTGATTGACCTACTTAGAGATCAAGGGGACTGCGCTAGAAGTCCCAGGGAGAATGATGAACATGAAAACAAATTCAATGCTCAAGAAGTTAGAGGGTGTTGTTTTGTGAAAGTTCAAAAAATAGACAAATAAATTTCAATTTTTTTTACTCAATAATTAAGGCTCTGTTTATTCGATGTTTTTATTTACAGTAACTTTAAAATATCATTTTCAATAGCCATTGGTTTGGTTGTTGAAGCAAAGCGCTTTTCAACTTTACCTTGCTTGTTAACCAAGAACTTTGTGAAATTCCACTTTATCCGCTCAGAGCCAAATAGGCCTTTTGCTTCAGCTTTTAAGTGACGATATAAAGGGGCTGTATTTTCCCCATTGACCTCTATTTTTTCAAATAGAGGGAAGGTGACGCCAAAGTTAAGTTCGCAAAATGAACTTATCTCTGCGCTATTACCTTTTTCTTGAGCACCAAACTGGTTACAAGGGAATCCGAGGATCGCTAAGCCTTGTGATTGGTACTTCTTATAAAGCTCTTCAAGCTCCTTGTACTGCGGAGTAAAGCCACATTCACTAGCAGTATTAACAATTAAAACCACTTTTCCTTTGTAGTCCTCGAGAGAGGTTTCTTGCCCTTGAATATTTGTTACTGAAAACCCGTAAATTGAAGATGACATAATGTGCTCCTTTTTCTGCTGATACCTTACTATTATTTATAATTGCTAGCAATATTATTGCGCACAATTTATTTTAATGTGACATATTCAGCAACCAGATGTAGAAGATATCAAATTTATGGGATGGTATTTTTTTGATGAAAAAAAGGCATGCATTAAATCATACCTTTTTTTCCGTAGCGTGGTGTTAAATCCAAGCGACTTTACGAGTCACTTGGTACAAATGATTCAGGGAAGTGACGTGTTGTTGTTTCATCAACGACAACAGTAACGTCCTGCTCGGAAGAGTCGATGAAAAAAGCCGCTGTTCCATCCTGAGGATCACGAACATTGGATGCTTCAGGATCATCATTTTGTGCAAGACAGGTGTAACCTAAGCTATATGTGTCGGCGACAACAAAGCCAAACTCATATTTATAACCTGAGGTGTTTCCTTCATTGTCTTCAATAGGGTTAACTCTAGCGGAGGTGATCGGGGCTACTTGAGTTAGTACATTTTCACCCGTTCTAAAGTCTGCCATATTATCTAATGCTGTACTGTTAGGATAAAGGTATACCGCAGGAGAAAACTCTGAGCCGCTAGCGTTGGTTTCACAGTTGCTCATCGTCTCAGTACTAATTTCGCCGGCTATTGCGCCAACATCTGCACTATTCACCAATTGGACCGATGTTGGTTTTAAGGTCCAATATTCTTTATTGCCATGAGGGCCTTGGAGGCCTTGTGATAAATTGAATTCAGCCACAAATGAGTTGTTGCCCGCTGCAATAGTGAATGCTTTATTAAAAAATAATCGACCGGTATTTTCTTCATCAGCACCAACGCCGCCGCAAGATCCATTACTATTGGTGACTAAGCCTTCGACAACGCCACCGACATAGTCGCCATTGGTGTCTTTGCTTGCACCTGAAAGAACATAAGAGCTGTCTGTATCAGATATCTGGTTATTTTGCATATAGATACACATTTGGTACTCACCAACAGCGACAGATTGACCACTGACGAGTGTTTCCACATCTTGCCCTTGCACACTCAGTAAGTCGACGTGTTGTAGGCCATCATCACCGACAGAAACATCGAATGATACTGAGCCAGCACTGTTTTTTAGCACGACTTGCTTAAATGCGATATTAACCACATTGGCATCGGCTGGATTGTCGGATACACCAAGGCTAAATTTGCCGAACTCTGGGTTCGGTGATGAATCAGAATCTGAATCAGAACCACAGCCCATTAGCACGATGCCGGTTGTAATTGCTATTGCTATCGAGGTGAATTTTAATTGTTTCATGCTTGCTCCAAATCATACCACTCAGGATATTTATTATAGTTGTTTTAAACATTTTTGAGATTTTAAAACTAGGTATAGCAAAGCCATTAATTGAGATGATTAAAGGCTTTGTCGACCAATACCATCGATTAGTATAAAGGCGTTATAACGAGTCTGTAACTCCCAAAATGAGGAATATATCGTAAAATATTTAGATGTTTTTTATCAAGGGAGAAATCAAGCGTTTAGCGAATAAAGCCTTTATATAATCTCCTGCCCCACTTGATACCAAGGTTGTGTTGATGTTGATTTTGTTGGTTGGTGGTTTACTTTTGGTAGCGCTTTATTGAAATGCGAACTTGATCTCACTGTTTAGATGAAACATTAGCTTGGTTTTGTGTATGCTCGCCGCAAATGACAACTATGTGTTGAGACGACAAATGAAAATTAAAGTGTTAGTGGGCGTGGCTTCGCTCTATTTGGTCAGCGTTTCAGCTCTGGCAACAGATGCTAGCGTAAGTTTAAATGATGACACCTTTTTAACCGACCTACAGGTTGACCTGAATAAGGATGTTAACGCGTCTGCAGAGTATATTTATTCTGAAAATGGCGGACAGATGCTATCCGGTGCGATGCATATTGCTCATGATGCGGGTATACACCATATTGAGATTGGCGCAAAGTTTAGTCAGCTTTGGTCTAAGAAAAGTCAGAATGGTAATGTTGTTGGTGTTGGCGGGCGTTATGCAATGCAGTTAGGCTCGAATATTTCGTTTCAGGGGTCGGGCTACTATTCACCTTCAGTGCTGTCATTTGGCAATATTGATGGTTCTTGGCAAGTAGACGGTAAGGTTCAATATCAACTTAACCCTGCACTGGCGTTATTTGTGGGTTATAGAGATATCCGTTTTCAATATGATGATGCTCCAAATGCAACCTTTGAATCAGGCTTTTATTTAGGTGGCAGAGCAACGTTCTAGCGACTTTTTTTATGCTGTTCTATGCAGCTAATAGCGCGGTTATAACATCAGCTATTGGTTGCATGTCTATTTTTCTTTATTTTACCTTCCTCTAAAGTATATCCTCGGGATAACAAAGTGTGCTTTAAATTGTTGATAAACGCCTGTTTCATGTAGACTTAAGTCAAAATATTGTCGAATACGTGAACTTTGTCACGTTGATTTTTGTTCGATGTGGCTTTAGGAAGTGAATTTATCCCCCATGCACATAAAAATTATAACAATCACTTTATTGATATTGTCTCTCTTTGGCAGTAATGAAAGTGTTCATGCAAGTGCTGTATTTGATCATACTTTTCTTTTTGAAGCCTCTGAAGGTGAAAGTTTTCCGCAAGACTTTATGGCAATTACACCTTGGATAAAATCACATCCTCAGCTGAATAAAGTCTCATTGGCGGGCGGTGATTATTGGATGGCAAGCGCTTTTGTTATCTCAGCAGATGAAGGCTTGTGGAGCGTTAATGTCAAAAATGCCATTATTGAATCTATTGACTACTGGATCATTGGCGAAGATGGTTCGAAGCAGTATTTCCACAGCGGTTATTATGCGCCATACGAATTTTTGTTCGACTATGCACGAAAAGCTGAGCTTAAAAAGGCAACTAACTACTGGCTAGTGACCCGAATAAACAGCCGTTACTACTCCTCACAGCCCAAGCTTCAAGTACAACCCTACGAGCAGCATCGTCTTGACTCTGACTTTAGTGCAATGTTTATTGTGCTGTGCTTAGGGGCTCTGGTCTCAATTGCTTTTTATAATCTACTTATTTATGCATCCATTAAAGATAAAGCCTTTTTATATTATGGATTTTACGTGTTAACTTATTTCTTTGGTTGGGCGTTAACATTCCATATTCCGGCACACCTCTTTGGGTTTCATGGCTTGCCGTTGCACCATCTGTTCTTTATTGGTTTACCCATATTTAACATTCTTTTTTATAAGCATTTTTTGCAATTACCAGAACTGTCACCGAGATTATGGACATTAAGTAAATACCTTATGTGGGCATGTATTATTGCGTTGCCAACCAGTATTTATTTAATCTCTTACACTGCTATCATCGCGTCTATTTTGATTATGCTGTGGATCGCTTTAGCGATTACCTGTGGCAATGTGTGCTTGTTAAAAGGCTTTTACCCAGCCCGATACTTCATCTTTGCATTCACCTGTTTGTTGTTACCAGCCGTATTAATTCTTCCTGGAAATATGGGGTTAATGCCTGACTTTTTTGACAACGCTGAGTTAGCGACTTTGATTGGTGGCACAGCCGATGCGTTATTATTGTCGCTAGCATTAGCACATAAAATTCGCATGTTGTCGGATGAAAAACAGCGCTATATTGAAACGCTCGATATCGCCTGGAAAAATGCCCGTATTGATGAGTTAACTAAAATCGCTAACCGTTTTGCATTTGATGAGTTTATGCGTCAAGAGCAACCTATCGGGTCATCGGCTATCTCTGAATGTTACTTAGTACTGGTCACGATAGAGGGGTTGTCACTGGTTAATAAAAAATTGGGTCTTGGAGAGGGAGATAAGCTCATTTGTTTTGTTGCTGCGCAATTAGGTCGACGGACAAGTAGCCATAACCAAGAAAGTATTTTCCGAATAGGTGTAAATGATTTCGTGCTGTTTATTAATAAAGAGTGTATCGAAGATATTGAACTGGCAACAGCTCAGATAGAGTCTCACTTTAGTGAAAAAGGCTTTAGCGATGCAAGTCTTCATGTTGGTCGGTGTTTGAATACCAATGTACAGAATAATCATGAATGGTTGCGTAATGCAGATCAAAATTTGTATGCCAATAAGAGCGTTAAGCGTCGTCAACTATATGCGCAGCGGTTAAACAGTACGTTTGATGTAGATGTGTGAGGCTTAGTCAGTATAAAGAGTAAGAGGTTGAAACCATGTTAACCTCTTACTTTATTATAAAACTACAAAATATCAACGCCTTCTACTCTCACTCACAAAATGTTCTTCAGAAAATGCTTCTATTGGCGCTCGCTTATTGTGGCTGCGCTGCTCTTTTCGTCGCAACTTTTGGCGGTTACTTTTACTGTCTTCAGTGAGGTTATCGTCGACATCATTTTCGTAAGATAAATTGTTGTCGAAACGGTTTTCTAAACTATTGTCCCGCTCTACATGTTGATCAAACTCGTATGTATTTCTCATCGCCTTAATCCTAACATTTCCGATTATTGGTGCGTTTTGCACATTGAACTTTGCTGGCTTACCACTGGATAATAAAAACAGAACATGACAGCACAATGACAGCATCGACAGTAATTTGGATTATCAGACAAAGGAAACAAAAACGCCGTGCATTGCACGGCGTTTATCTCTCAATATAGCACTAGATTTTCTCAATATAGTTCTTAAGTATTGAGCTAGCTTTTTCGGCACATTTTAGCAACGAACATACCATCAGTATCTGCATCTTGCGGCCATACCGTGAGCATTTCTGCTGGTTGCCCTGTAAACGGGTGACTCAGTTGCTGCAATGCAAAATGTGGGTGTTGAGAGAGAAATGCATTTACAACCTGCTCGTTTTCAACCGGTGACAGTGAGCAAGTGGCATACACTAATTGTCCCTCTAACTTTACCGCTTTGGCACTGCGGTTAAGAATATCCAATTGCAGTGCCTGCTTGTCATTCACCACACTTACATCGTCTAGCCAGCGCATATCTGGGTTACGGCGCCAAGTGCCAGTGCAACTGCAAGGTGCATCGACAAGTACTCCATCAAAGCTGCCTTGGGAGACGGGGAGAGAATCGTCCTGCCAAGGTGCAATAGAAATACCACTAAATCCGGCTCGTTTTGCCCGCTTCATCAGCTCTTCTAATGGTTTTTTACGAATGTCTGATGCTGTGATTGAACCCGTTCCGTTCTCATCTTGATTGAACATTAAAGAGCGGATCTGCAGTGATTTTCCACCAGCGCCGCTGCAGGTGTCCCACCAATGGTCATCGGCTTTAGGATCACAAATTTGTCCAATCACTTGTGAGCCGAGATCTTGGATCTCTAAATGGCCCTGAAGGTAAGGTTTTATCGCATTAAGGTTAATGCTCTTATGCCCAAGGTTGACGGTATCACTAAAAAAATCACTGCTGCTAGCGTCAATGTTGTCATTTTTCAGTTCAGTGGTGAGTTGCAGGGCAGAGCACTTTTGCGCCCGTCCCCAAATCGGTGGACGTGAACTCATGGCTTCGATAAGCGCAAGCTCATGCTGAGCGTCTATATCGGTAATGTCCCAAAACCACTGCGGTAATAAGTCTTTTTCTTGAAAGTCGATATCAGTAAAACATTGCTGAACAAATTGGCACTTATCTGACACTGTCGGCAAAGGCTGAGGGCTAGCGTTGACATTGAATTTACCCGACTGATTAGCAAAGCCTTGCCAAGCTTCACTAAATTGGCTCCAAGAGTGGCCTTCTAACTCCGCGACGACCGCAAGTGCTGCAAACCAACTATCGTCTAGCTCTGTGCTGGTATGCACTTTTTTAAGCCAGCCCCACCAACGGAACAGCGCAAATAAGCTTTCTCTAATAACTCGGCGGTCTTTAGAACCATGTTTCTTATTGGCTCTGAAGTATTCGCCTACGATACGATCAGCGGGCATTTTTTGCTGGAACACGCTGTTAAATAGCTGATGTATGGTATTGCTATAGCTAAATGCGCGTTTTTGAGCGCTGGTTTCAGCTTGAAATGCATTAGCTGCTGTAGATGATTCGACCATGTAAATGTGCCTGACGCAGAAGCCTCGAAAGGCTCAGATAAAAAGTGGCGCAATTGTAGCAGAGTCTGCGGTTAAGCGCCTCAGCCAAGGTTGACAGAGTGCACAGGCTTCACCGCCTTTATCCAAGCTGTAGGTTAAAACGGCTGCAGTTGCATAACAAGGAGTTGATTAACTACTAAACGGGTAAGTTAGTAATCCAATTCCAGTGCAAAGCACAGGTAGCGCATGAGTTGCTGGCATTGCTCAAACTCTGCTGCGCAAACGTCGGCAAATTGCGTTGAGCACACTTGCTCTATACTTATCGGTTTAATGGCGATGAAGTCTTTTCGTTTAAGCTCTTCTAGCATAGGGTGAGTTTTATCAAACCCTCTGGGCGGCCTAATTAGCTGACTGCCTTCCATGTTAAACCCGCTTTGTGATAGCGCTGTTAATGCTTTTTTATAACCATTGGGATTTTCGTCGATACAGCTACGGATAGCATTGAGTGCTTTGGATTCAGGATGCCAAATACCGGCCCCTAAAAAGCAACTGTCGTTGGCGATATGTAAGTACAGACCTGGAGCATGTACATCTTTACCTTGAAAGTGGCGAAATTGGATGCCGACATTGGTTTTATAAGGTGTTTTATCCTTACTAAAGCGGCTATCACGCTGGGGGCGCATCATACTGCCGCCGACCTTTTTCGGTACCGCGGTTAATCTAGGTGAAAGCGCTAAGACGGCTGGCTGCATCGATTCGATAAACTGCAGTGCGGGCGTTCGCACTTGATCTTCATATCTTGACTGGTTGGCTTTAAACCATTCTCGCTCATTGTTGACCGATAATTCGTTTAAGAAATCAAAACTGGCATGAGTAAACATTGCTGCGCTCTCAAAGAAACTTAATTGTTGATTAACATAACAAAGTAGCAGCGTAATTTATAGGTTAAATCGACTCACTGACTCGATTAAGGACGAGGTTTTAGCGGGGCTGGTCTCTGTCTAAATAAGTGAGATACTGCTATAGTCTGCGCCAAAATTTATATGGCGGCGCTAAACATCGGTGATGTAAGTTGCAGCGGTGACGGGGCTGATTATGCGTGAGCTAAGCCACCTTAACAGCTTGCGACGGTACAGTATTTAAATCCATAATCGCCATATGTTTAGACACTGTTGTAGGTTCTTATCTGCAGGAAACTTATCGGCAGTCATCGATTTAATACGCCATAATGGCTCGATATATGAAGGAATATTATGAAAATTTGGGTTGATGCTGACGCCTGTCCAGGTGTCACCAAAGAGACGCTTTTTCGCGCTGCTGATCGTGCTGAAATTGAAACGACACTGATTGCGAATCATAGCGTTAAAATTCCACCTTCGCGCTTTATTAAAATGGTCATTGTTTCCTCTGGCTTTGATGTAGCGGATGATGAAATTGTTAGACGACTGCAAGTGGGGGATTTAGTCATTACAGCCGATATTCCTCTAGCAGCTGAAGCCATTGAAAAAGGCGCACTCGCGTTGAATCCACGTGGTGAGCTGTATACCGATCAAAACATTAAATCGATTTTGAATATGCGAGACTTTATGGATACGATGCGGGCAAGTGGGGTTCAAACCGGAGGCCCCGCAGCCATGGGACAAAGTGAGCGACAGGCTTTTGCCAACCAATTAGACCGTATTATTACTAAGTTTAAACAACAAAAGTAATTCGGGTTATTAGCACATCTTATGATGTGATCAGCCCTAATAAAATTTTGAGTGTTACTTTTATCTCGACGGCATGCCGCTAACAGCGTATTGCCATTGTTTGCTTATTTTATTTACTATTTTCGCTAGCTTTCACTGCTTTTTATCTTCTATTTTTTACTGTTATTTCTCACCCAAAAAAGCGGTTAAACAATCATAAAACCAAGCCAATGAGTTGTAGCGCTGGCTTCAAGGGAATGACTCCCTACGCGATGTGCTTTGAATTGAAGGCGCACAAAACCTCTGTAACGAGTCCTTTCAAGTCCTGCTCTGCTCAATAATTCACATACAGCCCTATAAATAGCGAATGGCGACGTTTGTTAACCTCTGTAAATACAGTGGTTAAACGGGTGATGTTGGGGTAATTACCGAAAACTGACTATGATGTAGTGATTAAGTTAATTATTTAACTGCCTTTTTGCTTTTTGTTCGTTAACATAGTTAACAGGTAGCCCCTGTCTAATCATGCGGCTTTGCGAAAGGTTTGCTCCGACTCTAGGTTAACGATATGCGATGGTTGATATTCGGTCTGCTGTTTTGCTTGTTATTTACCCGTCCGACTTTTGGGCGAGACTGGTTAGATAGCGATGCAGATGGCGTACCTGATCGCAAAGATGCGTGCGTCGAAACGAATACCGGTCAAGCGGTAGATGCTAGCGGCTGTGCTCGCACGGTATTAACGACTGAGCTTTGCCTTAACACATTGATGGGGGATTTTTACCCGACCCATTGCACGCAGTTGTCATCTAATGTTGTTAAATTCGACTTTGCTAAGTCGGATCTATTATCCAGCCAAAGGCCAGTGCTTGAACGTGTTTCGCTCTGGTTAAGCAAGGTACCGGTTAGGTTGTTACTGATTGGTCATACGGATTCTGTCGGCAGTGAGCGTTTTAATCTGACGTTGTCATTGTCACGGGCAAACGGGGTTAAACGAGCGCTAATAGATGAGTTTAATTTTAATGCCAAGCGTTTTGATGTAAAAGGCGTCGGCGATCAGCAGCCCATTGCTGATAATCAAAGTCGTCGTGGTCGAGCGTTAAATAGAAGAGTTGAGTTTTTCGTTATTTTTTAAAAATACATTTCAAAATTAAGGGAGTATATACATGGATAATTTGCAAGGTCTGATGGATCAAGCACCAGAACTGATTGTCACTTATGGTCTGAGAATTCTATTCGCAATCATTATTTTTGTGATTGGTAAGTTTTTTGCTGGAGTTGCCAAAAAACTCACGACAAAACTACTTAACAAGCGCAAAGTCGATGAAACTGTCACTTCGTTTGTTGGCAATATAGCTTGGTCATTGGTATTTGTATTTACCATAGTGGCGACATTAGGGCAGATTGGTGTGCAAACTGCGTCTCTGGTGGCTGTTATTGGTGCCGCTGGCTTAGCGGTTGGTTTAGCGCTACAAGGTTCACTGTCCAATTTTGCCGCAGGCGTATTGATGGTGTTATTCCGCCCTTGTCGTGTGGGTGACTATGTTGAAGCTGCAGGTATTGCAGGTACGGTCAGTGAAATTACGATTTTTTCAACCAAGCTACTTAGCCCTGATAATAAAGTGATTATTGCACCAAACTCAGCAATGATGGATGGCACTATTGTCAACTATTCGGCAATGGAAACTCGTCGTTTAGACTTGGTCATTGGCGTGTCTTATGATGCAAATCTTGCTGAAACAAAGAAGGTATTAACCTCAATACTGGATAATAGTCAGTATGTACTTAAAGATCCCGCTTACACTGTAGCGGTAGCAGAACTTGCTGATTCTTCAGTTAACCTTGTGGTTCGTCCATGGGTAAAAGGCAGTGATTACTGGCCTGCGCATTTTGAAATTTTAGAGCAGATTAAAATTGCTCTTGATGAGGCGGGTATTGGAATTCCTTATCCACAAATGGATCTCTATGTGAAAGAGACCCCAGCAAGCTAATAGCTTAATTGGATAAGTAAAAGGTCAGCATTTGCTGACCTTTTTTATGATTTTAAACTGCGAGCTTAGTGGTTATTAATGGATGTTGTCTGACTGATATTGGTAGTCAAACTTGGGCATTGACCAATGATAGCGGATAGCGAGCATTCTAAAGCTAAAGCCAAAGGTCAGTGCGATAGAAAGGCTTATCCATTCAACTACACCGTTTAGCTTCATCGCCACATATAAAGCAGATGTTAGCAAAGCCACTAATGCGTATAGTTCTTTCTTAAAAATAAGCGGCACTTGATTGCATAAAATATCACGGATAACGCCGCCAAAAACGCCAGTCACAACCCCCATCACAATCGCTATCTCAATGCTGTAACCCAGCATTAAGGTTTTTTGTGTACCAACAATAGAAAATACCGCTAGACCAATTGCATCAATGGCCAAAAACAATCGCGATAAGTAGCGCATTAACGGTGCAATCATCACCGTGAGCAGTGATGCTGCCGCGATGGCTAGCAAGTAATGTGCATTTTCAATCCATACTAGGGGGTAATTTCCAAGGAGCATATCACGCAGGGTGCCACCACCAATCGCGGTGACACAACCAATAATCACCACACCAAAAAGGTCCATCTGTTTTTTACCGGCGGCTAGGGCGCCCGTCATCGCTTCAGCTAAGATGCCGATGAGCCACAAAGCACTGATCACTTTTACTTCTAACATAAGATAATTCTAGCTAACCAAAAGAAAGCGAAGTCTGCCCGTATTTCAGCAAAAAATACAGTGATAAATATTGTTTTTAGCATTACTTAATCTAATGCATTATTTTGGCTTTTGTTTGTCATAGCCCAATCAATTTGGGTTTTTGGTGATGTTTAGGCATAGTTTTAATGATTAAGTAAAATAAACGGTGTCTATTTATGGTGCTTTGGCTGTATTCGCTGCAGGTCTCGTTCATTTGATTTATTGAAGTATCTGTAAACTTGGCGCTGGTAGAAGCTGGGTTGTCACAGTATTATTAGGGGGCTTTAATCATTCTATTCTTTGTAGCCAAGAACAGAACAAAAACTAAGCTCGAAAGAACAACCGTCCCCGAGTAATTGAGTTCAAACACAATATTGATAATGAGGTAAGTGATGATAGATTTTCGCAGTGACACTGTGACGAAGCCAACAGCCGCTATGCGTGCTGCAATTGGCGTTGCTGAAGTCGGAGATGATGTATATGGCGACGATCCAAGCGTTAACTACCTTGAAGATATGGCCGCTGAAATGTTTGGTTTTGATGGCGCTTTATTTACCTCATCAGGCACTCAAGCTAACTTACTAGCCTTGATGGGCCATTGTGAACGCGGAGATGAGTATATTTGTGGCCAGCAAGCGCATAACTATAAGTTTGAAGGCGGTGGTGCTGCTGTTTTAGGCAGCATTCAGCCGCAGCCACTGAACAACCAAGCCGATGGTAGTATTTTATTGTCGGACATTGAAGCTGCGATTAAGCCCGATGATGTCCATTTTGCGCGAACTCGGTTATTGAGTCTGGAAAATACCATTGGTGGCAAAGTGGTACCACAAGGCTATTTGGCCGATGCACAATCTTTAGCATTTGAAAAAGGGCTTAAGATTCATCTTGATGGTGCACGCGTTGCGAATGCTGCCGTGGCTCAAAACCTACCGATGACCGCAATTACGCAGTATTTCGACTCCGTATCTATCTGCTTATCTAAAGGGTTATGTGCGCCAGTGGGCTCAATATTACTGGCTGATGAGCGTTTAATTAAAAAAGCTCGACGCTGGCGTAAAATGCTTGGTGGAGGGATGCGCCAAGCGGGTATATTGGCGGCAGCGGCTCAGTTGGCATTGACTGACCAAGTCGAACGATTGGCTGACGATCATGATAATGCCGCTTATCTGGCGTCGCAATTGTCTACGATTGATTGTTTTGATGTTGATATGTCACTGGTGCAAACCAATATGGTGTTTGCCAAGGTTGTTGGCGAGTTAGATATTCATCAGGTTACCGAGCAACTTAAGCAAAAAGGCATACTGGTTAGCGCGGGTAAAACACTGCGTTTAGTGACTCATGCTGATATATCGCGTGTCGATATTGATTGCTTTATCCGCGAGCTTAAAATAATTTTGAAGCGTTAAGCTGGATTCAAATCATCGTCCTTCATTCATTGATGGATTGAGATGTTTGAGTACTTAAGCCCTACGCTAATGAAACTTAAAAGCCCTTAATGTTAAGGGCTTTTTTGTGACTTAAACCGATTTTCAGCCTCTAGTGCTGATGGCCGCTTTCTCCGTTTTGGATCTGCTTGCCTTGGCTATCATAAAATCCACTGCTACCGTGTTGAATAAAGCCTTGATGGATCATTTTCGCGATGAAAGGGTCTGACTCATTGTCGCCGACATCGGCAAAATCAATATCCCGATAGCCCGACGTCAGTGCGATAAACTCGCTCTTAGGAAGCGCTTTTATCTCTAGCAACTCATATTGAATACTGCCTTTTTTATCGGTCACTCGAAACGATTTTGGCAGTGCGAGTTTATCGAGCCATGTGATTGCTAACAGGTGATTTTGTTGTTGCCCTTGATATTGTTGCTCAGTCATACAGATGTCAGTCGCTTTATTTGAGTTCGATGGCAGCTGTTGCATACTGGCGATCGTCTTTGGGGAGATAAGGTGATTGAGCTGCTTGAAGTCAAAATGGATATTCAGAGAAAGAAGGTCGCCATTCTGATAACTAACTGAGCGACGTTCGGTTGGAAAATAACGCACATATTCCCCGCGAGTATTCCACAGCTCAAAGCTTTGCGCGCTATGCTGATATATGACTTCTTGGTCATTTCTTAGCAAGGTTATCTCTTTAGTGACTCCTTGGTTATTGGAGACTGCATATCGCGCACTGAGGTGTGATGAATCTAGCGATTCGCATTGCACTGCATGGGCCGCTGTACTGCTGATTAAGAGCGCAATTAATGTGCCCGCCATAGTAAGCGCTGAAGTATAAGAGAACGGCTTTGAAGATGTATTGTGCTGCATGATCACTCCTGATAAGGGCTGAATATTGGATACTGATTGTTGATTAAAGTGATTGTTGATATCCATATCTGAAGGCTTGAATAAGCCACTGAAACTATCCAGTGGCTTTTCAATCACCGTTTGTTGTTATGGTTGGGCAGCTTCTGCCTTTTCAACCAAATTGATGGCATGGTTCATGACATGAAAAATGTGGTTTTGCTCAACAGTGCCTTGAATAAGGTGTGAACCTGGACCGCTGGCAAATATAGCAACATCTTCACCTGCATGCGTTTCACTGCCCAGTGGTACGAGGGCTTCTTGATGGAAGCCTGCGCTTTGGGTATCAACATAATTTAGGTCAAAACGACCCGATGCAGCAGCGTAGCCATAGCGCTCGTCGCCACCGGTGGCTAAGTTGGCGTAACCTAGGCCGTTAGCGTAGCCAACAGTGGTATACGGTAAGCCATTTGTATCGGTTGAATTAGTGATAACAGGTTGACCGTCAGTGCCATTACCTTTAACTAAGCCCAAGATTGGGTTACCACGAGTAGGGTAGCCTGCAATGGTAAACACATGGCTATGATCGGCGGTAACAATTAGTAAGGTGTCTTTAGCGGACGTTTTCTCCATCGCAACGCGAACCGCTTCTGACATGGCTATGGTGTCATGTAGCGCGCGTGCTGCATTACCCGCATGGTGAGCATGATCAATGCGTCCGGCTTCAATAATGAGCACAAAACCTTTGTCATTTTTCTTCAAAATATCAATCGATTTTGCGGTCATCTCAGCCAGTGATGGTTCGCCAGTGGCACCCGTCGTTGTGCGGTCATAGTCATATTCCATGTGCGAGGAGTTAAACAGGCCTAACACATGGTCTGTGGTGCTTGGGTCTAACGCTAAGAAGCCATCTCTATCAGCAACATAAGCAGCGTTAGTATATTTATTTAGCCATTCATCGGTTAAGTCGCGGTTATCGAGACGTTTACCTGATTTACCTTCTGGATCTGTCATCGAACTCGGAATAAAGGCACGACGACCGCCGCCCATTACCACGTTAAGTCCGCTGCCAAAATTAAAGTCGATTAACTGTGATGCGATATCTTTACAACCATTGGTGACCGCTTCTGCTGACAAGTCAGCATCGCTTTCCCAGTTACGCTCAGGTGCATGGGCATAGGTTGCCGCTGGCGTTGCATGGGTGATGCGAGCAGTAGAGACCACACCCGTTGATAATCCCGCCATCGCGGCTAGCTCAAGTGAAGTGACCAGGTTTTGGCCTGAAGTTGAAGCGCAGTTACCCCGTGAGACACCTTCCGCTTGTGAAAGCACGCCAACATCGGTTTTGACGCCAGTGATCATCGCAGTCATGGTGCCTGCTGAATCGGGTGTTTGACCGTCGACATTATACGTTTTAGCCAAGCCTAAATAAGGGAGGGTTTCAAAAGAGAGCGAGTTTTCTTCACCCGTTTGTCCTTTTAGCTGACCTTCTAAAATACGCGCTGCCGTGACGGTAGATACTCCCATACCATCACCAACAAACAGAATGATGTTCTTGGCCGCGCCAGCTTGGTTGTTAACGGTTAGCTCCTCGGCTTTGGCGACTCTAGCTTGGCCGTCGATATACCACTGGTTAACAGCGCTCCAGTCTTGGCCATTGTTACCGTTGCCACCATTATTGCCATCAGTGCCATTGTTGCCGTCGGCACCATTATCACCATCGCTGCCACAAGCTGCTAAACCAAGCATTGCTGCAATCGAAAGTACGAGTAATTTCTTGTTCATTTTAAACTCCAATTATTGGGTACTATTGCTGACGTATTTGAATGAGTCAGTAAGAAAAATTATTAATGACCAGTTGCTTAGGTATTAATATTTAGTACCGCCTAGCGTTTGTGCTTGATTGATTATGTGGAAGATTACGTTCTGCTCAATAACACCTTGGACAAGGTCTGAACCTGGACCCGTTGCATGTAGCGTAATATCTTCGCCTGCATGAGTTTCGCTATTCATCGGGACCAATGACTGCTGCATAAAATCTTTGTCTTTGGTATCGACAGAGCTTAAATCGTCACGCACACCCACAACAGCGCCAGGACCATTGGTATAACCGACAGTGGTGTAAGGTTTACCGTCTTTAGCGATGGCGAGATCACCCCCCACATTGTGGACTAATCCTAATATTGGATTGCCGCGCTTTGGGTAACCTGCGATGGTGAATACGTGGCTATGATCGGCAGTGACCATGATGAGTGTTTCGGCTGGATCAGTTGTTGCAACGGCTGCTTTTACCGCATTAGACAATTCAACGGTATCCATCATTGCGCGATAAGCATTACCCGCATGATGGGCATGATCAATACGTCCCGATTCAACGATGAGCAGGTAACCGTTTTCATTTTTGTTGAGTAGCTCAATCGATTTGGTGGTCATTTCAGTCAATGATGGCTCGCCTGCGGTATCATCAGCTCGGTCAGCTTCATATTCCATGTGCGATGAATTAAATAAACCCAGCAGGTGGTCGGTTGTCGTCACATCAATGGCGTCAAAACCCGTTTTATCCCACACGTAAGCTGAATTGCTAAGGTTGTCGGTCCAAGCTTGAGTTAAATCAACACCATCGTCGCGGCGACCGGTTTTATTTTCGCCATCAGTGACATCGTTTGGAATGAAGTTACGACGACCGCCACCAAGTGCCACGCTTAACGCATTGGCTTCATCGCGCATCACCAACTGATAGGCTATATCCTTACATTCGTTGGCAACGGCTTCTGCTGGAAGATTAGAATCTGCTTCCCAATTACGCTCAGGCGATGCCGCGTAGGCTGCTGCTGGCGTGGCGTGGGTGATGCGAGCCGTACTGACGACACCCGTCGATAAGCCTTTTGCATTGGCGAGGTCGACCAAGGTGATGAGTTCATTGCCTTTTGAAGATAGGCAATTAGCACGCAAGCTGTTGTCTGATACTGATAACACACCCGCCTTTGATTTTACGCCGGTGACGATTGCAGTCATGGTGCCAGCAGAATCAGGTGTTTGTTGGTTGGTGTTGTAAGTTTTAACCAGTGCCGTTTTTGGGAAGTGCTCAAAGCTGAGGAGGTTTTCTTCGCCGCCTTTATTATCAACCTGTTGCTGTCCTTCGAAGATGCGGGCTGCTGTTAAGGTCGAAATACCCATGCCATCACCGACAAATAAAATCACATTTTTAGCTTTCTTTGGCGCTGTCTGTTGAGTTTTATCACTCACTAATTGGGCGCTGTCTTTAAACCATTGACTGTCAGTTTGGTTGCTAGGAAGTACCGCTGCATTTGCTGCTATTGTCACGAGACTGCAAGAGGCTATTGCCGCTATCTTTTTGATATTAATCACTATCATCACCGTCAATTTATATTATTTATAGGAGGTTTCTTTGTGGCGATGTGATTGTCGAGTATAAGCATGACGATATGGCGATGATTTTGTTTCAGTTTTGTTGCTTTAACAACTGACTGGCTAGCGCTGCAGGCGATTCACTTCGGTGCAAGTAGGCTCTATTAATGTGCATTTCATGCTGTGAATAGATGTGATAAATCCTTAGTTGTTGAAAAATATGATTAATATTGTTGGCGCGCTTGTTGCTACCTCTTTTGGGGTATTATTAAGTAAAGCTAAGAGGCACTATTATGAAATTTTATAGTCGACGATTTATTAAACCAGAACATCTCAATCCTGCTAATTCACTGTTTGGTGGTCAACTATTAAGTTGGATAGATGAAGAGGCGGCTATCTTTGCTGGTTGCCAAATGAAAAGCCTAAGTCATGTCACCAAGCTCATCTCTGAAGTGAACTTTATGACATCTGCGCGGCAAGGGGATGTGATTGAGTTTGGTTTGTCGTTGCTAAGTTATGGTTCAAGTTCAATAACGGTTTGTTGCCAAGTGCGCAATAAGCTCACTCATGCCCCTATCGTGAGCATAGACAAAATGGTATTTGTTCACGTTAATGAGCAAGGGCAACCGGCACCGCATGGCATGCGAGCCAATGCAGCTTAATACTAACGACAAGCTTGGTTAAATCACTTTAGTTTTTACTGAGGTCATCTTTTACTGAGTTGACAGCGTCACGGGATGCATGGCCGATAGCACGAGTGGTATCCCGCGAGGCATGACCAATGTCGGTGGTGACCTCTTTGGTGGTATCACCGATCTGACGGCCGGCTTCTTTTAGTTCTGCACAGGCACTGATCGTGGTTATTGTGCTAAGGAAAATAACTAAGGTCGATAATCTCACAATAAGATCCAATCATTAATAATGGCAAGCACTATGCCAGCAATTACCCAATGGGTCTAGTGTGTAATGTGGTCAATTACGGCTGCTTTTGATACGAGATAAACAATGGTGAATGAGGAGGGATATCACTGTTTGGCAGTGTCGATGGAATGGGATTTTCTAGTCGTTGAAATTAGCGGCATGTTCTAGTGATTAGAACATGCCTACTGATGGTTACAGTTTGCTTAAGCGCGACTTATAATCATCAATGATATGTTCCATAACCTCTTGTACTGACGTGTCTTTGGTTTTGTTATCCATAAAGACTTTAAAGGTCGCTAGCACATGAATGTCATCTCTCAGACGATCATTTTTAATCGAAAAGTAGGCTTGTTCTGCTTCTGCTTCTCTAACGACGCATCCCTCGTGCTCGAACAATCGAGTGCCTGAGTGGCCATGCCACTTAGTGATTCTGTCGAGTGCTATTTCACATGAACGGTTAATCTCGATATGGTTTAGCCAGCTTGTTGGGTGAGCGGGATCCTTTATCTGTGGGCATCGGACTGTATAGTTATAAACGTGAGAAATTGCTGTCATAAATTACCTACCTGTTCGCTGTAACGGATGCCATATTGGGCACTGTTCTTATTATGCTCAACACATGGTGTTGGCCTGTGCGTACTGTATGTGTCTAAGGTTAACAATTAACTGCTAACTTGGGTTATTCAATCTAATAATAGCTTACGTGTCATGCTGTTATAGAAAACAGCGTAAATGAGCTAAGTCATTTGTACCACTATTGGGCTGCTATTGAAACTAGAACACTTACTAATTTTAAGCCTAGTTAAACTTAGTTGCTCTGAGTATTTTTTACCACGACATGAACTCCAATAAACTTGCTCTAGCTCCCACTTTTGCCTCTCACAACAATTCCATAGGTTACTTTGACTAATAAAGCATCAGTTAATTTAACAAAGCATCAGTTAATTTAATAAAGTGCTTTTGTTGGTCGCTTGATTCGTTTTATTTAGCAATATGAGGTTATCTATGCTGTTTTATGTAAAAACAATGATACTTCAATGTAAAAAGGTTTATGTGCGGTGCAGTATGTGCTTATAATTTCAAGATAAATATAATGCAAATATCTGACACTTCAGGAGGCTTAAATGGCCTGTTCAACAGTTTCAAAACTAAAACTGCTCACCATTGGGTGCATCAGTATTATTGCCAGTGGGTGTGGTGAAGCGCCAGCGCCTCAGGCAGCAGTGTTGCCAAGCGTGATTGTTAGCACCGCAAGCATGCAAGATATTCAATCTAAAAGTGAAATTGTTGGCCGTACAAGAGCATCTGAAGATGTGACGATTAAATCGCAAATTCAGGGACAACTGCTTAAACGCAGCTTTATCGAAGGTGAAGATGTTAATCAGGGGGACTTACTGTTCGAGATTGATCCTGCAACTTATGTGGCAGAGTTAGCTCAGCAAAAAGCCGTACTGAAACAAGCTATCGCCTCAAGAGATGTCGCAATAATGAACTGGGAACGTGGTCGTCGCTTACTGCCCGATGGCATGATCAGTGCGCAGGATATGGATGAGTTGACCTCTCGTAAGCTGACAACTGCCGCTGGCGTTGTGCAAGCCGAAGCGGCCGTTAGTGGCGCTGAGTTACAGCTAAGCTATACCAAAGTGTACGCGCCAATCTCTGGGCGGATAAGTAACGCTAAAGTGAGTACCGGTGACATCATTAGTCCGCAATCTGAAATGGCAAACTTAGTACAGTTACAGCCAATGTGGGTTAACTTTCAAGTTGCTGAACGTGCGTTAATTACCGCTCAACAAAGCTTTTCTAAGGCGTTATCTCGCGATATAAAGATCCAAGATATTGTGATTAATCTGCGGTTGCCCAATGCAACCATGCATAAAGAATCTGGTTATATCGATTTTGTGAGTAACAAGGTTGATCCCGCCACTGGCACCTTACCTATCCGTGCCACTTTTAAAAATGCCGATAACTTTATGTTACCTGGCATGTTCGTCACTTTGATTATCGAATCGCCCATTACAGAACAAGCGTTATTAATCCCGCAAGCGTCAGTGCAAGAAGATCAACAAGGCCGTTTTGTGATGGTGCTTAATGATAAGAATCTAGTTGAGAAGCGTATTGTCGAGCTCGGTGAACGTTTCGGCATTCAATGGCGCGTGTTAAGTGGCTTAGATGGTGGCGATCGTATCGTTGTTGATGGACTACAAAAAATTCGACCAGGCATTGAAGTTAATGCGGTTGAGCAAGAGATTATTCCTTTCCAAGAAGCTAACCAAACAAAGTAGGGGATAACTATGATTAGTGAATTCTTCATCAATAGGCCTAAATTTGCCTTTGTGATCTCTACCGTACTGACGTTGGTGGGGCTTATCTCTATTCCTATCTTGTCAGTGTCAGAGTTTCCTGAGATCGCACCGCCACAAGTGAGTGTGTCGACCAGTTATTCGGGTGCCAGTGCCAATGTTGTAAAAGACACCATTGCCCAGCCTTTAGAAGCTGAAATTAACGGCGTGGAAGGCATGCTGTATATGGAGTCAAAGAGCGCCAACGACGGTAGCTATTCACTCAATGTAACCTTTGAGGTCGGTACCGACCCTGACATGGCGCAGGTAAAGGTACAAAACCGGGTACAGCAAGCCATGCCAAGATTGCCTGAAGAGGTGAAAAGGCAAGGGGTGAAAGTCGAGAAACAAAGCCCCAATATCTTGATGGTAGTGAACCTAGTTTCCCCTAACGAAACGTTTGATTCGCTGTTTATTACTAACTATGCAGGCCTCAATGTAAAAGATGCCTTAGCGCGTCAGAACGGCGTGTCGAAAGTGCAGATTATTGGCGCGCTCGATTATGCGATGCGCATATGGCTTGATCCCGATAAAATGGCTAGCTTTTCAATTACCGCCACCGACGTTATTGCAGCGCTGCAAGAGCAAAATATTCAAGTGGCAGCGGGTCGAATTGGTGCTGCACCAGTCGATCCAGATCAGCAGTTTCAATATACGCTGCAAACCAAAGGACGACTAAAAAATACCACCGAATTTGCTAATGTTGTGGTTCGAGCTAATGAAGATGGCTCAAAAATCACCGTAGGTGATGTGGCTCGAGTTGAACTAGGGTCACAAACTTATGATGCTCAAGGCAAGCTTAACAATAAACCATCAGCGATTATCTCTATTTACCAGTCACCTGATGCTAACGCATTAGAAGTGGCGGCGGGCATTAGGGATCAGATGGATACTTTGTCGGCTAACTTCCCAAGAGATTTAGAGTACGAGGTGTTATATGACACCTCAGACTTCGTCGAAAGCTCGATTAATGAGGTGGTGCAAACACTGTTTATTTCGGTAGCCTTGGTTATCTTTGTGGTGTTTATTTTCTTACAAGATGTGCGCTCAACATTGATCCCAGCGATTGCGATCCCAGTGTCTTTGATTGGTACTTTTGCCTTTTTGCTAATATCTGGCATGAGCATTAATACGGTATCGCTATTCGCGCTTATCTTAGCCATTGGTATTGTGGTTGATGATGCCATTGTGGTGGTCGAGAACGTGACCCGCTTGATGCAGGATGAGGGCTTGTCACCTAAAGAGGCCACCTCTAAAGCGATGAAAGAGGTGACAGGGCCGATTATAGCGACCACGTTAGTGCTATTAGCGGTATTTGCACCCACGGCCGTGATGCCCGGGATCACCGGGCAGATGTACGCACAGTTCTCTGTGACTATCTGTATTGCAGTGCTTATCTCGTCAGTTAATGCATTGACCCTAAGTCCTGCATTATGCGCCTCGGTATTACGTTCTCCAAAGGAGCATACCACTGGGTTCCACGCCAAATTTAATAAATACTTCAATATCTTCACCGGTAAATACACCAAACTAGTCCATGTGCTAACCCGTAAATTGGTGTTGGTGTTGGTAGTCTTTATCGGGCTATTGGCGGCGACCGGCGGTTTAGCGACAATCTTGCCATCAGGCTTTGTGCCAATGGAAGATAAGAAAGCCTTTATGGTCGATATTCAACTCCCTGATGGCGCGTCACTTAACCGTACTGAAGACGTCATGCGTGATTTAGTTGAGTTAACGCTGGCAGAGCCAGGTGTTGAAAATGTGATCCATGCCAGTGGCTTTAGTATCTTGTCGGGCTCAGTGGCATCAAACGGCGGTTTGATGATTGTCACTCTGTCTACTTGGTCTGAACGTGAATCTGCCGATATGGCAGAACACGCGATTGTGGCAAAGCTGCAAGCCAAATATGCGGCGAATCCATCCGTTAAGGCGATGGCTTTCTCACTGCCGCCCATTCCGGGCGTCGGCAGTGTCGGTGGTTTTGAGTTTGTATTGCAAGACACCCAAGGCCGCAGTCCGCAGGAGCTGGCATCGGTGATGCGTGCGCTTATTATGAAAGCGAACGAGCAGCCAGAAATTGCGATGTCATTTAGTAATTTCCGCGCCGATGTGCCGCAAATGTTTGTCGATGTAGACCGTGATAAGGCCAAAGCATTAGGCATACCGCTGAATGAGATCTTTACCACCATGCAGACGATGCTGGGATCAATGTACGTCAATGACTTTAACCGTTTCGGTAAGGTCTTTAGGGTCATACTACAAGCGGAGGGTGAATACCGAAATTCCGATATGGATATTGCGCGCTTTTATGTGCGTTCTTCTTCCGGTGAAATGGTGCCACTGAGTACCTTGGTGACGGTGACGCCGATATTGGGGCCCGACGTGATGAACTCATACAACATGTTTAGTTCTACCACGATTAACGGTTTCCCAGCACCTGGTTATAGTTCCGGTGATGCTATTCGCGCCATGGAACGCGCCGCGGCGCAGAGCTTACCAACAGGTTATAGCTATGAGTGGACAGGGCAAACTTACCAAGAGATTAAGGCGGGTAACTTAGCGCCATTAATCTTTGCTTTGGCGTTGGTATTTACCTATCTATTTTTGGTGGCTCAGTATGAGAGTTGGACCATTCCATTTGCGGTGATGCTCGCGGTGCCGATTGCCATATTGGGGGCGTTCCTCAATATTTGGCTGGTGGGCGCTGAACTTAACTTGTATGCCCAAATTGGCTTAGTGTTGTTGATAGGCTTAGCGTGTAAGAACGCCATCTTGATTGTCGAATTTGCCAAGCAGTTAAGAGAAGAGGGCAAGAGTATATTGGATGCTGGCGAAACGGCGGCTAGACTGCGTTTTCGCGCGGTATTAATGACAGCCTTTTCGTTCTTACTCGGAGTGCTTCCGTTAGTTGTTGCCACTGGCGCTGGCGCGGGAAGTCGTCGAGCACTGGGTTACTCGGTGTTCGGTGGTATGGTCGCGGCGACGATAGTCGGTACACTGCTTGTGCCAGTTTTTTACGTGATGATGCAAACCATGCGTGAAAAGTTTAAAGGTACAGCAGAGCCTAAAGCGGAAGAGCTTAACAGCGAAGAGGTCAAGAGTTAAGCGCTTAAGTTTGAATGCTTAAGATTATTAAGGCCTGCATTGTTGCAGGCCTTTTTGTTTACTAAGCGTGGGGTGAACGAGAGTTCTGTGTTGGCTAAAGGTGAGCTGATTGGGGGACTCATTTGTGTCCCAAAACGTTTTAGTTATCTATTAGTTTCATCAAGCTACGCTTGAACAAAGTCGTGGCGACAAGGAATTGAGCTCTAAATTGCAGCTTCATTGTTATCAATCGCCTACATCGGGTGCTGGACAGGATGTCCGAATGTCGTGAACAGGTGGGTCTGTAGGAACGACCGTATGTGCAGACACTGCAGTGACACGCTATAAATACATCCTTGTAAGCTCGGCCATGACGTCCATGTCATGGACGGTCACGGCCGTATCTACAACTGACAGTTGGTGTAGATACGACCTATAACGGTTTGATTGCTAACTTGTATAAATTCAGTAAGATGTAAGTGTGCGTTCATGAAAAGTTTAGATAACCGGAAAGCAAAGTGTGCGACTCACTTTGTCCTGAGGTGTATTGGATACAATCTTAAGCGTAAATGTTTAATTATTTGTTATTAGTGATTTTTTCAGGCTTTTACCTGTGCACGCTTTCTCAACATGGCTTGGCAAAACGCGCAAGCCGTATATTAAAATGTTATGCAAATGGAGTATTGCAATATGCACACGTGTAAATCTTGTATAAAAGAAATAGAAACTGGAGCTACAAAATGCCCTTACTGTCAGGCATATCAGGTTTGGTATAAAAACCCTCAAAACTATAGCTTTATTTTTATGCTGCCTTTATTTATTTTCATTTTTTGGAATACTGGCTCATTTAATAAAAAAGACTTTTTAGATTATGAAAGCAAATTTACATTTACCAAAGAAAAAATTATCGATGTAGGTGGTTCTAAAGCAAAACTAATAACGTTTAATGTTACCAATAACACTGAGTATAAATGGAATCATATTAGTTATGAGGTAATAAGCAAGAAAAACGGAGAGTTGTTAGCTTCAACATCAGACAGTATCTATAGCTGGGTAATCCAGCCTAATTCAGAGTCATTATTAACTGTAAAGGCGCCTTTTATAGCTAATGCAAATGAATGGCAATTAAAGATAAAAGATTTGAAGTCTGACCGTTACTAAAATTTGCCTAACAAGAAATTAAACAAGGACAAAAAACAGTTGATTTTTGCTCCTTCGTTGCTTATTTTAACCAACTATTTTTTGCCTGTTAATTAGGTGTTAACAATGACTGGCTGGTATAAGCCCTTGTATCTTGTATAGTTATCTTTTCAGGTTCTTAGTCATCGCTAATGCTATGGCATTAAATTGATCAACTTGGTTCTCTGTTATTGAATCCAGCATGACTTTCATGATACCACTTTCAATATGTAGTAATTGCTTCAAAACTTCTTGCCCAAATTCAGACAATTCAATCAATTTGCTTCTGCTATCTGATGGATTAGACACTTTATAAATTAAATCCTTCTTTAACATATCTCTAACGAGTCTAGCTACTTGCCCTTTATCCCTATCTAGCTGTTCTGAGATATATGCAGCGGTACAACTATCAATACGATTAATACAATGAAGCGACTGGATTTCCATCGGGGCAATATCAATGCCTACTTCACGTATTTCCTTGTTTACACAAGATTTGAAGGTATAGGTAAGCGCTAAAAAAGAATCTGGGATTTTAATAGTCAAAATTGGCCTCTAAGAATAAGTTGACAGTGTCAACTATAACAGTTAGAGTTCAATTTGTACATGGTTGACAGTGTCAACTATAATTGAGAAGCGATAAATATGAAGAATATGGCAAAAAAAATCCTAGTGACTGTGTCTTTAGTTTTGACGCTAATCGGCAGTCTTACCTTTGTGATGACTTATAAAAATATTGGCTTTGGCGAACAGTTCCTTTATCAATGGATAGCGTCGACATTAATAGTAGCCATAACGATGGCTCCAATAGGGTTTATGATGGTTGCTGTTATCAGTAAAATAGTTGTTCTTGTTTTGCCCAGGGCTTCAGAATCGAAACGTAATGTTATTATTGGTGTCGCTATGGCATTAGTAATGGAAAGTATTATGGCATTAGTAACTACCCTAAATAACATTGAATTTACGACGTTATCAGAACTCATGAATGTTTGGTGGAGTGCGCTAATTATTGCTCTGCCATTAGGGCTACTGATCTCTTTGATGATGACAACACTCGTTAAACCTAAGCTTGAGCGATATCTGGCTAGTTAACATTTTTACACTGAACAAGACGAAATTAGGTGGAGGTCAAAATGAGATACAAACATGTTAAAGCTGGCAAAGCTGAAAGATACTATCTTGATCAAGGTGAAATGACTTCAATTCTTGCCTCTGGTGCTGACACCGATGATCGTGTTTCTATCTTTGATAGCAAACTTCCCAAAGGCAATGAAGCTCCTTGGCATTACCATGAAATTGATGATGAGATATTTTATCTGATTTCAGGGGAAATTGAATTTGGTGTAGAAAATGAGGAGTTTGTTGCAAGTGCAGGTGATCTTGTTATTGCAGGGCCTAATGTAAAAAGGCGTTTTAGGGCAATCACAGATAGCCATTTACTCGTTATAAATGCACCGTCAGGACCTTCTGAGGGTTTTATTCGGGATATTTCAACATTCAGCCAAGATAACCAGCCAACAGATTCAGACAGGCAAGCGTTTATCGATAAGTATAGAATTCATATAGTCTAGCTATTAAAGCTCCATAAAAGCTAATTAATAAGGGTAACAAACAGTAAAATACATAGACACCCATAGTTAATAGCAATAAGAACGACCTCCAACTAAGCTTTGCAAGAGCATTTAACAAGGAGGTTGTATGCCCCGTCCAAGACGAACGCTAATTAGTATCGAAGGCACGCCTTACTATCATTGCTGTAGCCGTTTAGTACGGCGTGCCTTTTTGTGTGGTGATGATAAATACACGGGTAAAAACTATGACCACCGCCGAGGTTGGGTTGAAACGCAAATATTGAAGCTTACCGAGGTGTTTGCTATTGATGTGGCGGCTTATGCAGTGATGAGTAATCATTTGCATGTTGTGCTTTATATTGACCTAGAAA